>DATCTP010000072.1:0-2883 GCA_036567885.1 Anaerolineales bacterium
TGCCCATGATTTGTTCTTGATCGTTTCTGTGAAGAGTATCCAAGGCAATCTCAGCCAGCGACACCGCTTTACCGTTGGGGGCGATGGCGGTTTTGTTTGCTAATTGAATTAGCTTATGATCTTCAACATCCAGCATCTTCGCGGCGCGGATTTTGATTCGTTCTGCGGCCATTTCCGCGGCTTTGACCGTCGCCGCGCCAGAGATATAAGTGGTGGATGATGCGTACGCGCCTTTATCAAACGGCGTAAAGTCCGTATCGGACGAATAGCAAATGATGTCATCCAGCGGCACGCCCAACACTTCCGCCGCCATCTGGGCCAGCACCGTGTCCGAGCCGGTGCCGAGATCGGTCGCGCCGACTAAAAGGTTGAATGAACCGTCATCGTTCATCTTGATCGACGCGCCGCCCATATCCAAATACGGAATCGCGGTGCCTTGCATTACCATCGCAACGCCGATGCCTTTGTGCAAGTGCGATTCGCCCTGAGCGCTAGTCGAAGGGTTATGCCATTCCTGATTTCCATATTTTGAATCCCAATCAATCGCAGCTTTGCCTTGTTGAACGCATTGCTCCAATCCAACCGTGTTGACAATCTCTGGGCGCGGCTCACGACCTTCATTCCATGCGGTGGAGAACGGATGATATTCGCCGGGATGGATGGCGTTCTTCAAGCGGAATTCGATTGGATCGAGATTCAACGCGCGCGCGATCTTTTCCATGTGACGCTCAACGGGCCAATAGCCTTGTGGCACGCCGTATCCTCGGAACGCGCCGGCAGGAGGCGTGTTGGTATAAACCACATCGGCGTAAAAGCGAATGTTCGGCAATTTGCGATATTCGCCATCGCCGACATATAACGCCATCGCTTTATGTCCGGTGTTGCCGGTGACGGTCAACGCGTGACAACCATACGCGCCGGTATCCGATAACGCGTACATTTCGTTGGCTGTGATCGTTCCATCTTTCTTTACGCCGGTTTTCATTTTGATCTTCATTGGATGCCGCGAGCGCGCCGCGATGAATTCTTCTTCGCGCGTGTATTCATAAATTACGGGTCGCTTGGTAGCGATGGTCAAATGCGCCGCCACATCTTCCATCAACACTTCTTGTTTACCGCCGAAGCCGCCGCCGATGCGCGGCTTGATCACGCGGATACGTTTAACAGGCAATCCAAGTACCGGTGCAAGCATTCGCCGCACATGGAACGGAACTTGCGTGGATGTTCGAATCACCAGCCGATCATCTTCATCCCAATATGTGACGGTGACATGCGGCTCAATCGAAACCTGCTGAACTTTCGGCACTTCGTATTCGGCTTCGAAGATTTGGTCGGCTTCCTTGAATCCTTTTTCCACGTTGCCGATGTCAATGCGGATTTCTGCCGCAAGATTCTTTTCGGGTTTTGAATCGGCGAAGTTTACAAATTCAGGTTCGTCGTGGATTCGAATCGCGCCCGGACTCATGGCTTGCCGCGAATCGAGGATCGAATCCAGTACTTTGTATTCAACCTCGATCAAGCTGAGAGCTTTCTCCGCAATCTCGGGCGTCTCCGCTGCGACGAATGCCACGCGGTCGCCAACGAATCGGACTTTGTTGTCCAGCGAAAACGTATCGAGCGGACCCGGTATCGGGTCGGATTGACCGGCAGTGGAATACACCACACGCGGAATATCCTGCCAGGTCAATACTGCCGCCACACCTTCAAGAGCACGTGCTTTGCTGGCGTCAATCTTTTTGATGCGCGCATGAGCGTGCGGCGAATGCAAGACTTTGGCGTATAACAATCCGCGCTTTTCGATGTCTGCCGTAAAAGCCGGTTTGCCCTGCACCAATTTAATTGCGTCTACTTTAATTTCAGGCTTACCGACAGTTTGATATGCCTTCGTTTCAGGCGTCACAACGACTTTGAGTTTTGTTTGAAGCATGGTTGATGGTTCATAGTTCATGGAGGATGGATCATCGTTCAAAGGAGTTCCTGCTCCTTGATTTATTTTCCATTCTCCATCATCCATTAACCAATTTTCTCCACGCATCACTGCCGCGGCTTTGAGAATCGCCTGGACCGGCTTGAGGTAACCGGTGCAACGACATAAGACTCCGGAGATGGCTTCGCGCACTTCATCTTCGCTCGGATTTGGATTTTTATCGAGTAATGATTTTGCCGCGAGGATTTGGGCGGGCGTGCAGTATCCGCATTGGATCGCACCATTCTCAACGAACGCCTGTTGAAGCGGATGCAGCCCTTCGGTTTTCTTCCAACCCTGATCGGGATGCTCGCCGAGCGCTTCAATCGTGACGAGATTATGTCCCTCCGCTTGCGCGGCCAGCATGGATCCTGCATTGACCGGCTTGCCATCCAGCAAAACCGTATCGGATCCGGTCAAACCGTCTTCGTCTCCGAATTTGATTCCGTAAAAACCAAGTTGGCGAATCGCAGAGAACAAAGTTTCGCTGGGAGCGATTTCGATTTCATAAAGTGTTGCATTGATTTTCAGTTGAATGTTCATGGGTAATCCTATTTGCACGTGATGATGAGACTTAATCTGCTGTTCGGCGGACCGGCAACCGGATTGAAAACAATTTTATCAGCATAATGAATCAATTGCTGTTTGCAATCGGGAATCATCGCCTTGATGGGTTGCGCAAAATCAACGATGGTTGCATCGGTTGTGGGGGAGTGAATCAAGTTTTGGATTTGTAGCGCGAGTGTATGCCACTGTGGTTGAGGATAAAGATTGCCCAATCCGTTGACCTCAGCCATTGCCATCTCATTGAAGTAAGGAGTCTTGTTCGCATACAAAGCAAGATAATTATTATCAAGCAGAAGAACATCGCTGCGATAGCTTTTTATTTTGGCGACCAACGCATCGCCCGCGGCGCG
>DATCTP010000073.1:0-7973 GCA_036567885.1 Anaerolineales bacterium
CGACCATGGAGGCTTTGGATACCTATCGATGGCCGCCTCCAGATCCCATAGAAGTCAATATGCAGCTTGGCAAGCTAGCCAAGCAATTATATGAAAACAGTGATTATGCTCTTGTGGGAAGTGCCGTGATTGGTGGCGGCATTTTTGAACAACCGGCACGGGTGATGGGATTGCAGAATTTTCTGATGGCCTTGATCAGTGAACCTGCCTTTGCCGACCGGTTAATGGAAACCATCACAGATATTTATATTGAATCCTGCAATCGATATTTGGATTATGTGGGTCCCTACATCCAGGTCTTTACATACTGGGATGATGTCGCTGGACAAAACGGATGGTTGATAAATCCCGAGTTATACCGGAAGATGATCAAACCCAAGCAGAAGCGTTTGGTTGAAGCAATCAAGAAAAAGACGAATGCAAAACTGTTCTATCATAGTTGCGGTGCAACGCGCGATTTGATTCCCGATCTCATTGAAATTGGTTTTGATATTCTCAACCCTGTTCAAGTTTCCGCCAAAGGCATGAATACCAAAGAATTGAAAGCTCAGTTTGGAAAGGATATCGTTTTTTGGGGCGGCGGAGTTGATACGCAGCATGTGTTGCCGTTTGGCAAACCCCAGGAAGTAGTGGATGAAGTGAAGCGCCGCATTGATGATCTTGCACCCGGCGGCGGTTTTGTGTTCGCGGCGGTTCATAATATTCAGGCCCTCGTTCCGCCGGAGAATATTGTGGCTGCCTTCGACGCGGCGCGCCAATACGGTACATATGAAAGTAAGTAAGATGATGCCCCGCTTGAACATTTCACTGGAACCGGTTAGGCCACAATGAATCATCGCGAGCGAGTACTGACTGTGCTAAATCACCAGGAACCCGATCGCTGCCCGATGCAGGTCAGTTTCACGCCTGAATTCGCGGCTCGCCTCGAAGCGGATATGAAACTCAAAGGTCAGGGATTGCATAATCCGCATGGCGGCGGTAATACCTATGATCTTGAACGCGCTTTGGATGAAGATATGCTACTAACCTCGGTGGGTTGGGTGAACGGTTATTATCAAAGTGGATATCGGGATGTGGAAAGCTATCCGGATGAGTGGGGAGTGATCTGGCGAACAGTCGAGTACCAGACGCGCTTTGGAAATGGAAAATACACAGAACCTTTCGGTCATCCATTGGCTGGCGATTCTGCTTTGGATGCTTATTCACCACCCGATCCGCATCGCGCGGAACTCTATCTGGATGCCGAAAAAACGGTCCGCGACTTTTGCAGCGATTATTGGATCGTCGGCGTGACCCCAACGACGATCTTTGAGTGCGCCTGGGCACTGCGCGGCTACGAACAACTGATGATTGACATGGCTACCGATCCTGAAAAAGCGAATCGCGTTTTGGATTTCCCTTTTCATTATCATTTAGCTGTCACACAGAAGTTGGTCCGATTGGGTGTTGATATGATCTGGCTAGGAGATGATGTGGGCGGTCAGACAACGATGCTGATGTCGCCCAAGATGTGGCGCACGTATCTCAAGCCGCGTATGGCAGAGTTAATTGCGTCTTTGCGCGCCATCAACCCGCAAATCAAGATAGCCTACCATACCGATGGCGTGGTGTATCCAATCATCCCGGAATTGATTGAAATCGGTGTTGATATTCTCAACCCCATCCAGCCCATGGCGATGGATCCCGTTCGATTAAAAAATGATTTCGGTGACCGACTGTGTTTTTGGGGTTCGATGGATATCCAGCAAACGCTGCCGTTCGGCACACCGGAGGATGTGAAGGATGAAGTCCTTTTGCGTTTGAAGACGATTGGGCACAACGGCGGCTTGATTATTGGACCCACACATAATGTGCAATTGGATACGCCGCTAGACAATTTTTGGTCAATGATTAATACCATTCAAAAAACTTCTTACCGTTCATTTTCGTAATGAGAGCAGGCGAAAATCATAATGACGAAACGTGATGTGATCTACGCGGTGTTGAAGGGTGAAAAACCACTCTATGTGCCTTGGTCATGTGGCTTGACTAAGGAAGCGAAAGAAAAGCTGCAGGTTCATTATGGCCCTGTTGATTTGGATGATGCATTGCAGAATCATCTTCTGAAGTTAGGGAGCGACATCGGATTTTTCACGGATTTGGGCGGAAATCACGTGCAGGATGTCTTTGGCGTAGTATGGGATCGCAACATTGATAAAGATATCGGCAACGTCGAGGGTTGTGTGTTATCCGCGCCAACCCTAAAGCATTACATTTTTCCCGATCCACTTGATCGGCGTTTCTTTGATGATATTCCTCAACGCATCGCTAAATATCCGGATCGCTTCCGTGTTTTTCAAATTGGCTTTTCCCTCTATGAGCGGGCTTGGACATTGCGCGGCATGCAAAACCTGTTGATGGATTTTTACGATAACCCGGAGTTTGTTCACGAGTTGCTGAATGCCATTGCGGATTACAACATTACCCAATTAAACGAGGCAATGAAATACAATATTGATGCCGTGTATTTTGGCGATGATTGGGGGCAGCAACATGGATTGCAGATGGGACCAAAGCTGTGGCATGAATTCATCTATCCTGTTCTCAAACGTATGTACCGCGCTGTCCGCGCCGGGAATAAGTATGTATTCATCCATTCTTGTGGGGATGTGGATGAGTTGTTCGATGATCTCATCGACATCGGCTTGAACTGCTTCAATCCATTTCAGCCCGAGGTGATGGATGTGAAAACTCTTCATCAAAAATACTATGGCCGACTGATATTTCACGGCGGTTTATCCACTCAACGAACCTTGCCATACGGAACTGTGGAACAAGTCCGCGCAGAGACTCGCCGGTTATTGGAAATGGGTCGAGGAGGCAGTTACATCTTTGCGCCGGCGCATGATGTGGAAGGTGATGTTCCATTGGAAAATATGCTGGCGTTCATTGATCTGCTTCTGGACCAGCCAGGATATAAGAATCAGCAAGGAGAAAACTCATGACTGTTTTGGATGATTTATGCCAAAGTGTGATTGAGGGGAACCGGAATCAAGCACAAGAGTTGGTGAAAAAGGCAATTGCGGAGGATGTGCCCGCTGAACAAATTCTCAAAGAGGGCTTGATCCGCGCCATGGCAGAGGTTGGAAAGAAGTTCGAAGATGGCGAATACTTTGTTCCCGAAATGTTGATCGCTGCGCGTGCGATGCAAAATGGGCTGTCATTACTGCGACCCTATCTGGTCACTGCAAAAGTGCAAGCGATTGGCAGGGTGATTATTGGTACGGTGCAGGGCGATCTGCATGACATTGGCAAGAATTTGGTAGGCATGATGCTGGAAGGCGCCGGTTTTGAAGTAATAGACCTCGGCGTGGATGTTTCCCCGGAAAAATATGTTCAAGCCGTGAAAGAACATCATCCCGATTTGGTGGCGTGTTCGGCGTTGCTGACGACAACCATGCCGCGCATGAAAGACATTGTTGATGCACTGAATGAAAATGGTCTGCGAGACCAGGTGAAAGTGATGATTGGCGGCGCGCCAGTTACGGAAAGCTTTGCGAATCTGATCGGCGCAGATATGTGCGCGATAGATGCAGTATCCGCTTCAACGCGCGCCAAAGAATTAATCCTGGAACTCAAGAAGCAGCGAGCCTGAATTGGGTGTCTTTTAGATTATGACCACTGGAATCGTTTTTGACATCAAAGAGTTCACCATCCACGATGGGCCGGGCATTCGTACAACTGTGTTTATGAAAGGTTGTCCGCTTGCATGTAGTTGGTGTCATAACCCGGAGGGGCAGTCCATGCGACCGCAAGTTATTCGCGGGCTTGCAGGAGAACGATTGGCGGGACAGGAATGCACAGCTCCACAATTGGCGGCGTTTTTGAATCAGCAAGCCGCTATTTTGAAAGATAATGAAGGAGGCGTCACTTTTTCGGGTGGTGAACCCCTTTTGCAGGCGGAGTTTGTTGCCGAAGTCATTGATTTATTGAGCGGTGTTCATATTCTGCTGGATACATCTGGTTATGGGCGGGAGCAGGATTTTCATACGCTGGTGGATCGATCTGACCTCGTTTTCTTTGACCTCAAATTGATTGACTGTGCTGCACATCGGCATTACACCGGTCACAACAATGACTTGATACTGAACAACCTGCACGCCCTGAGCGCATCAGGGAAGCCGTTTGTGATTCGCGTTCCACTCGTGCCAGGCGTGACCGACACTGACGAAAACCTATCGGCGATTGTCCGAACGGTATTCGGCTTGCCCGGTCTGGTACGCGTCGATCTTCTGCCTTACAACAAAGCCGCTGGATCGAAATATCAATATGCCGGAATGGAATTCAAACCGGATTACGATGAAACGCGTTCATTGAATATAAATACGAAGCTTTTTGAGCAGTGTGGTGTAAAGGTATGTGTTGCATGAACGAACGATTAGAGTTTATGAAGAAACGGGTCCGAGCTGGCGAACATCACTCTTTGCGGCAGACTACGCCAATCGATATTCTGGCGGAGTGCGAGGCAGAGAATCTTTCCTGGCCCCGCCGGGTGGCTCATCTTGTACGGCGTCAGTGCGAAGCAGAGCAGGTGCTAATTGACCCGGAAGAAGAGATTGTGTTTACCCGTACGCTACCAGTTGTGCCGCCCATTTACAGTTCCGAAGATTGGAAGCGTTTGACCGCGGGGCGAACTCTCCATGAATTGGGGCCGGTCAGCAATATTTGTGCCGATTGGGGTTTGTTGCTCTCTCAGGGGCTGTTGGGGCGTAAACAAGTTGCGATGGCTTCCCGCTCTCGATTAATCAGCGATCCTGCCGCTGTTGAGTTTCTGGACTCCGCCATCGAAACCATGGATGCAGTCATCGGTTTGAGTTCACGGTACGCGCAGCAAGCACGTAGGATGGGAAGGGATGATCTTGCTGAGATTCTTGAAAATGTCCCGGCTCATCCCGCTCGCACTTTTCACGAAGCTTTGCAAGCATTGCGGCTGTGCCATGCTGTGGTTTGGCTGGGTGGAAACTATCATGTCGGTTTGGGGCGTTTTGATCAATACATGTGGCCCTATCTTCAAGCAGATCTTGCAGAGGGGCGACTCATAAATCAGGAAGCTGAAAATTTGCTGGCTGAGTTCTTCATTTCATTGAACAAAGATAGCGATTTGTATCCCGGTGTTCAGCAAGGGGATAATGGGCAGACTTTAACGTTGGGAGGGATTACACCCGCGGGTGACTCAGCGGTGAATGAATTGACCTACATGGTTCTGCGCGTCGCGCGGGATGTGGCGATGATCGATCCCAAGATCAACCTGCGTATCTCTGGTCAGACAGACTTGGAGCTATTGAGCCTTGCTACGGAACTGACGCGGATAGGGTTGGGATTTCCGCAATATAGTAACGATGATGTTGTCATTCCCGCTCTCGAGGCACATGGCTATCAGCTTGAGGATGCACGCGACTATGTGGTCGCGGCTTGTTGGGAGTTTATTATCCCGGGCCGCGGCATGGAGGTGGTCAACATTGGTGCCATATCCTTCCCAGCGGCGGTTGACCGAGCTTTACGGGAAGGACTTTCCGCCGGCGAAGATTTTGAACGAATCCTGGATCGCGTCAAGTTCAATGTTCGCGAACAGGTCAATAGTCTGGCAGACGCGTATTCACGTTTGTTGCTTCCTCCTGCTCCGTATTATTCGATCTTTATGCATGGTTGCCTCGAGCAAGGTCAAGATTTATCGAATGGCTTGAAATACAATAACTTTGGTATTCATGGCGCAGGTTCATCCAACGCGGCAGATGCCTTAGCAGCCGTAAAGAAATTTGTCTTTGAAGAAGAAAGTGTTTCTTCAGAAGAAATCCTCTTTGCCTTGAATACGAACTTCAAAGATTGCGAACCGCTTCGGAAAAAGTTGGAGGAACAGGGACCAAAAGTTGGAAATAATGATGCCGATGTAGATGATTATCTTGTAATGCTGTTTGATGATTTGGCCGATGCTTGCGAGCAGCATCGACGCACTCCGCGCGATGGCATCCTGCGACCGGGTACGGGCTCCGCTATGTATTATATTTGGCTGGCCAATGGTCACGAGGGAATGCGCGAGCCTATCGTTGGAGCAACGGCAGATGGACGACAGCAAGGACAGCCATTTAGCGCCAACCTCGCTCCCTCGCCCGGCGTACGTGTGCGCGGACCGATCAGCACGCTTCAATCTTTTGCCAAGATCAATTATCATCGCGTTTTTAATGGCGGACCGATCACGATGGAGCTCTCAGATTCTGTATTCCGTGACCCCGAGTCGATTCGCAAAACAGCCATGCTGGTGCGGACATTTGCGAGATTGGGCTGCCAGCAATTGCAGCTCAATAGTCTAAACTTGGATACATTGTTGGATGCAAAGGCACATCCAGAGAATCATAAGAACCTGATTGTGCGCGTGTGGGGCTGGAGCGGTTATTTCTGCGAACTGGCTCCTGAGTATCAAGACCATATTATTGCTCGTCATCTTTACGAAATCAATTGATACGTTTTTCTCGAGGAGTATTGACTATGATAGACCTAAAAGAATATGAAGTCTGGTTCATCACGGGGAGTCAACATTTGTACGGTGAGGCCGCGTTAAAAATTGTTGCAGAACATTCAAAGCAAATCGCGGGAGGATTGTCCAAGGCCAAGCAGATTCCTGTCAAAGTTGTTTTCAAGCCGGTAGTCACGACCCCGGAATCGATTTATGAGCTGTGCTTGGAAGCGAATAATGCTGCGAATTGTATTGGCTTGATCACCTGGATGCACACTTTTTCGCCTGCAAAGATGTGGATTGCAGGGTTGCGCGCTCTGAAGAAACCCTTCGTTCATTTGCATACCCAATTCAATCGCGATTTGCCATGGTCATCCATCGATATGGATTTTATGAATCTTAATCAGTCTGCTCATGGCGACCGTGAGTTCGGTTTCATTGGAAGCAGGATGCGTTTGAACCGTAAAGTGATCGTTGGCTTTTGGCAAGATGAGGAAGTCTTGCAAAGTCTGGGGGTTTGGATGCGTGCAGCCTGCGCCTGGCATGATATGCAAGGCGAAAAAATTGCACGTTTTGGCGACAATATGCGCGAGGTCGCTGTGACGGAGGGGGATAAGGTGGAGGCGCAAATGCGCTTTGGTTACTCAGTGAACGGCTACGGCGTAGGGGAACTCGTCAATTATGTGAGCAAGGTGACCGATGCTGAGATTGACAAGCTCGCGGCGGAATATGAGGAACAATATATCCTGGTTGATTCGTTGCGCCGCAATGGCTTGCAACGTCAAGCTTTGCGTGAAGCCGCTCGAATCGAAATTGGGATGAAGACTTTTCTAACGGATGGCAACTTCAAGGCTTTCACCACCACTTTCGAAGATCTGCATGGTCTGAGTCAATTGCCGGGTCTGGCTGTGCAGCGCTTGATGGCAGATGGTTATGGGTTTGGAGCTGAAGGCGATTGGAAGACCGCGGCTCTCGTTCGAGCCATGAAAGTCATGGGCAGCGGGATGGAGGGCGGCACCTCCTTCATGGAAGATTATACGTATGATTGGAATCCCTCAAAACCTAAAGTGCTTGGCGCTCATATGCTGGAGGTCTGCGAATCGATTGCCGAGAAAAAGCCATCCTTGGAGATTCATCCGCTTTCCATTGGCGGCAAGGCTGATCCGCCTCGCTTGGTGTTCAATGTTCATCCGGGACCAGCGCTCAACGCCTCGGTCATTGATCTTGGAGATCGCTTCCGAATGATTGTCAACGAAGTGGATGTTGTTTCTTCAGATGCCTCGCTTCCCAACCTGCCGGTGGCGAGGGCGGTCTGGGTGCCCCGTCCTGATCTCAAGCAAGCCGCCGCAGCTTGGATTCTGGCTGGCGGTGCGCATCATACCGGCTTTAGTCAGGCGGTGACGAAACAGCATTTGGAAGATTTTGCTGAGATGGCGGACATGGAATTTTTGTTAATCGGTAACGAAATGAATCTATCCGAATT
>DATCTP010000074.1:0-9003 GCA_036567885.1 Anaerolineales bacterium
TAGCTTGGAAAGAATTCCGAAATCTGTTGCCATTCGGTATACTTGAGATCGGTCGGGTAGGTTTGATTGAATTTTGCCATTCTCCAATCTTACTCGACCACTTTTAAAACACTCTCTGACCGATGCTGATAAGAATCAAAAGTGGGCGCAAAGGGACTCGAACCCCTGACCTCTTCTGTGTAAGAGAAGCGCTCTAACCAACTGAGCTATGCGCCCGCAGGCGATATTATAAGGTGAAGGTTGCAGGTTGGCAAGTTGAAGGTTACACTTATCATCAATTCAATAATCGGAGGAACCATGCGAATCATTCGTTATGAAGCAAAAAATGAAGCCCCGAAATACGGCTGGCTGTTGGACGACAAAATCGGCGAGATCGAAGGCGACCCGTTCGGCGCGTACCGGCGTGCGGAAGCAACCACGCCTCTCGCGGACGTGAAACTGCTTGCGCCCTCGAAACCGAGCAAAATCGTCTGCGTAGGACGCAATTACGTGGAACATGCCAAGGAGTTGGGCAATGAAGTTCCCAAAATCCCGCTCATCTTTTTGAAGCCACCGTCTTCGATCATCAATCCCGGCGAGACGATCATCCTGCCGCCGCAATCAAAACAGGTGGAGCATGAAGGAGAGTTGGTGATCGTGATCGGTAAGCGCGCCCGCAATGTCACGGCGGAGGATGCGAAGAGTTACATCTATGGTTATACCGTTGGCAATGACGTCACCGCGCGCGATCTACAACGAACGGACGATCAATGGACGCGCGCCAAAGGCTTCGACACGTTCTGCCCGTTCGGCCCGTGGATCGACACCGACTTCGATATCTCGGATGCGCTCATCAGCTGTAAAGTCAACGGAGCGCCGCGCCAAATGGCTTCGACGCGCGATATGGTCTTCAGCGTGCCAACCTTGATTGCATATATCTCATCGGTGATGACGCTTGAGCCGGGCGATATTATTTTCACCGGCACGCCATCCGGCGTTGGCAAACTGGAAGACGGCAATGAAGTGGTGGTGGAAATCGAAGGCTTGGGAACATTGAAGAATCCGGTGAAGGCAGAAAAACGATAATTTGAGATTCGGGAATCGGTAGGGGCGGATGGCATCCGCCCCTGAGGAGCAACCATGCAAGCCTTTGAATTGCTCGATATCATCAAACAGCAATCGAGAAGCGGAAAGCCATATTTTGAATTCCTGCGCGTCCCTGAGTTAAGTATGGGAGTCTATCAATTGCTGGTAGGCGATACGGACATCCAAGCGCCGCACACGGAAGATGAAGCGTATTATGTGGTGCAAGGCAAGGCGAAGATTCAAGTGGCGGACGAAGACCGCGACGTGCGTGCAGGCTCAGTGATTTATGTGACGAAGAATGTTGTGCACCGCTTCCATTCGATTGAAGAAGATTTGATCGTGCTGGTATTTTTTGCACCAGCGGAGTATTCGAATAAGAGATGATGATAAACATCTTCAGATATCATTTTCCCAAATACCAAATCAGCCAGCCCTTACTCAAAAATCTTTTTTGCAAGTTAATCGAATATCCATAGCGCGCCAAGGCTTGAGCAGAGGCTTCAAACCATTGACGCAATCCATAAACTTTGGCGGAGACAGTCTCTGCCGCGGCGCGCTTCCATGCCGCGAAAAAGTCATAGATCATTTCACCCGGCAAAACGTGATGAATATAATTCTTGGGCAGGATCGTTTGGAATTCTTCGACATCTAATCCAGCACGAAAGTTGGTGCTGAAGACCAGCGCTTCCATGCTCCATTCTCCATCATCCATCTTCCTCGCCACATTCGCCGACCAAATCCTTCCAAACGGGTCGGACGTGCCTTCGATCATCAAGCCGCCGGGCAAAACATATTGAGCGAGTCGTTCATAGGCGGGCATAAAATCCTTTTCTTCATATTGACGAAGCACATTGAAGGCACGGATCAATCGCACCGTTTCGCCATCCTTCAACGGCAAATTGAATCCGCCGAGGCGAAAGAAAGTTTTGTCATCGGCATACGGAAGTGCGGCGTCCACGCGTTCCTTGTCAATTTCGACGCCCAGGATTTTCAACGCTGGATTCATGCGTCGAAAGCGTGCCGCGGATTCAAGCGTGGTGCGCGCGTCGAAGCCATAGCCGAGATCAACAAAAAGAGAATCGGCAAACCCGTTATCAGTCCGCGTCAGAAGCGAAGGCTCATAAAGCAGAATAAAGTTATCGACGCGGCGGAGTCGATTCGAGGCGGTCTTGCCGCGCGTCGGCTGACCTTCCGGTTTCTTGGGAATTGCACGAGGGTGGGGCATTAAATACAGTAGGGACACAACATGTTGTGTCCCTACAATTTTACGGTTAGTCGGCGGATGCGCTTTCGCCGATCTCCATCCATTGCGAGGATGCGCCATCGCTGGGTCCTTCGCCTTTGAAGCGGTCGGGTACGAAGCCGGTCCCAGCCGGGATGAGCTTGCCGATGATCACGTTCTCTTTCAGACCGTACAGCGGATCGGTCGTCGAGCCGATGGCCGCGCCTGCCAACACTTTGATGGTGTGCTGGAAGGAGGACGCGGAGAGGAACGAGTCGGTGGAGAGCGAGGCTTTCGTGACGCCGAGCAATGTTTCCAATAATTTTGCAGGTTGTTTGCCTTCGGAAAGCAATTGCTCATTAAGCCTGCGGATTTCCTGACGATCCACCGCGTCGCCGGGCAGATATTTGCTGTCACCGGGCCGGCTGACCGCGACCTTGCTCATCATCTTGCGGATGATGACCTCGAAATGTTTATCGTGAATGTTCTGTCCCTGCGAGCGATACACTTTTTGGATTTCGCTCAACAGATACATTTGAGCGGCTTCGCGTCCCTGAATTCGCAAAACGCGATGAGGATTAAGCGAGCCTTCGGTCAACGGCTGACCGGCTTCCACATGTTCGCTTTCTTTCACCAGCAAGCGCGACGTGGAAGGAATATCGTACGTTTTTTCTTCGCGCTGTTCGTACGAAACCATGATCTTGTGTTCTTTCTTTTCGACCGCCACCTTGCCGCCGTGTTGCGCGGTGATCGTGGCTTTCTCTTTGGTCGCTAAAACATCGCCAGCCTTGACTTCCGATTCGTCAGAGGCAGCATATTTCCAATCCTCAGGCACAGCATATTCATCGTGAACCATTTCAGCGTGTTCGATTCGGACTTCGCGCAGATCAGCAAATTTATCCGATTGAACGACGCGCACCACGCCTCCGATCTCGGCGACAACGGCTTCGCCTTTTGGCTGCTTGCGCGCCTCGAATAGTTCTTCCACGCGCGGCAGACCGGTGGTGATGTCTGCGCCGCCAGCGGCCACACCGCCGGTATGGAAAGTTCGCAGCGTCAACTGTGTGCCCGGCTCACCGATGGATTGTGCGGCGACGATTCCAACTGCCGCGCCGAGGTCCACCATATCGCCGCGGCCCAGATCGAGTCCATAACATTTCGCACAGATGCCGTGTTGGAGTTCGCAAGTGAGCGGAGAACGAACTTTTACCTCCGCAATGCCGGAAGCGGCAATCTTTCGCGCCAGATCGTGGTCAATCACTTCGTCGCGTTCGGCGATGACTTCGCCAGTCTTCGGATCAATCACAGCCTCAGCGGGCAAACGGCTGTAAAGCCGGCTCGACAAAGATTGTCCAGCCACATCGTCGGCGCGGCGGATAAAGATACCTTCGTGTGTGTTGCAATCATGTTCATTGATGATGATATCCTGTGCGATATCCACGAGACGACGAGTGAGATAACCGGCGTCCGCAGTACGCAGAGCCGTATCCGCCAAGCCTTTGCGCGCGCCGTGTGTGGAGATGAAGTATTCGAGAGCGGTCAAGCCTTCGCGGAAGTTGGAGCGAATCGGCAACGGGATAATGCGTCCAGACGGATCAGCCATAAGTCCGCGCATGCCCGCCAACTGCGAGACGGTCGGGAAACCGCCTTTGGTCGCGCCGGATGCGGCCATCACCGAAAGGTTGCCATCCGGGTCCATGTGCTTCTTGACCGCGTCCGAAACAAGATCAGTAGTTCTCTGCCAGACTTCAATAACGCGTTCGTTCTGTTCCTGCTCGGTCAACAAACCGCGGCGGAAATCGCGTTCCACAACTTCGACTTGCTTTTGCGCCTCAGCCAGAATATCCTTACGTTCGGGTGGAATGGAAATATCAGCCACCGCCAGCGTTGTGCCGGAGCGCATGGCATATTCAAAGCCCATGGTTTTGATCCGGTCAGCTACCTCTGTAGTTGGATCCCGTCCGCATAATTCATAAACATCGGCGATCAAGTCTTTGACGCTGCCCTTATCCAGCTTTTCGTTGGTGAACTGGACCTCGGGAGGCAGGATTCGATTGAAGAGCACGCGTCCAATTGTCGTGTCGATGAGACGCGTCTCCGCTTCGGGCAAGCGGTCGCCTTTATCGTTGTACCAGGTTGTCGCCCGCAGTTTGATCCTGGCATGAATATCCACCTGACCGAGTTGATATGCGAGTTCGACCTCGTCAAAATCAGCAAAGGCACGGCCGTCACCTTTATGAGCAGCTTTCTGCTCCATCGTCAGGTAATACACACCGAGCACCATATCTTTGGAGGGAGAAATGATCGGCTCGCCGTCCGCGGGTTTGAGCAGATTCTTGGAAGCCAGCATCAACTCACGCGCTTCCTGTACAGCCTTTTGCGAAAGCGGCACATGCACAGCCATCTGATCGCCATCGAAGTCGGCATTGAAGGCGGTGGTGACGAGCGGATGAAGTTGAATCGCCGAGCCTTCGATCAGGAGCGGCTCAAAAGCCTGGATGCCGAGGCGGTGCAACGTCGGCGCACGGTTGAGAAGCACCGGTCGATCTTTAATCACGTCTTCGAGGGCTTCCCAGACCTCGGGGCGGTTACGCTCGATCAAACGGCGCGCGCCTTTGACGTTCGCGGCGTAACCATTCTGAACGAGGCGCGCAATCACGAATGGACGATAAAGTTCCAACGCCATGGTTTTTGGCAAACCGCATTGATAAAGTTTGAGTTGCGGACCGACCACGATCACGGAACGACCGGAGTAATCCACGCGCTTGCCGAGCAAGTTTCGACGGAAGCGGCCCTTCTTCCCTTTGAGCATATCGCTCAAAGATTTGAGTTCGCGGCGGCCTCGGCGGCTAAGCGCTTTGCCGCGCTGTGAATTATCGATGAGGCTATCCACCGCTTCCTGCAACATGCGCTTCTCATTGCGGATGATAACATCCGGTGCGCCCAATTCAAGCAAACGCTTGAGGCGATTGTTGCGGTTGATCACGCGGCGATATAAATCGTTGAGGTCAGATGTAGCAAAGCGTCCGCCATCGAGTTGAACCATCGGGCGCAAATCAGGAGGAATAACGGGTAGAACTGTCAGGATCATCCATTCAGGACGATTGCCCGAGCGGCGGAATGCTTCCACAACTTTCAAGCGAGTTGTGGCTTTCTTGCGCTTCTGCTTGGACTTGGTAGTGCGGACTTCCTTCCAGAGTTCCACAGCCAGTTTATCGAGATCGAGGCGTTCGAGAATATCATAGAAGGCTTCAGCGCCCATATCCGCGCGGAAAACCTGTCCCCAGCGTTGTTTGAGTTCACGATAACGCGCTTCGCTGATGAAGGTGAAGGGACGGAGTTCCATCAACTCGTCGCGTTGCCGCGAAGATTGATTGGCTGAAACGGAGGTTTGATCTTCCAGTTGCGAGCGCAAAGCTTCCATCTTCATGTCTGCATCGGCTTTGACGCGGCCCGATTCCATCTTCAGGTCTTCAAGTTCCTTGGCGCGCTTATCCTTGAGTTCGTTTTCAAGCGTCTCAAGTTTCTTCTGAACGATCTTCTGAACCTGGCTGATATGTTTGCTGGAAACCTTATCGTTGGCATCTAAAATCGTTTCACCGGTTAATTCGAAGACAATCGCTTTCTTCGCGGGTTGGCCCATTTGATCCTGTAGAGCTTTTTCCAGTTTCTGGCCTTCCCGGATGACAGGATCAAGTTGCTCAGCAATATATTCATCATAGCCCTGCTCGAGAGCTGACTTCTTCTGATTGATTTCATTGAGGCGATGATCGCGCTTGGTTTTGATCTCAGCGATCTTCGCGTTGACATCCGCGGCTTGTTCGCGCTCCGAAACGGAAATCTCATCTTCGATCCGTTGCAGGGCTTTCTTGCGGGCCTCTTCGTCAACGTAAGTAACAATGTATTGGGCGAAATAAAGGACACGGTCGAGGTTGCGACGCGAGATGTCGAGCAGCATTCCGAGTTGCGATGGAATCCGGCGTGTGTACCAGATGTGCGCCACTGGCGTCGCGAGCGCGATATGTCCCATGCGTTCGCGACGGACCGCGGCGCGTGTTACTTCCACGCCGCATTTTTCACATATGATTCCTTTGTAGCGGGGGTTCTTATATTTTCCGCAATAACACTGCCAGTCACGAGTGGGACCAAAAATGGCCTCACAAAACAATCCGTCTTTTTCCGGGCGAAGGCGGCGATAGTTGATCGTTTCTGGTTTTAGTACTTCACCATATGACCATGACAGAATCGTTTGGGGGGATGCCAAGCTGATGCGAAGTGCAGTTAATCCTTTAGTTTCCACTGTTTTCTCCTCGTCGCGAAATACGAAGCTTCACTTATTTTATCTAGCGTGTAGTCGGCATGAACGAGAGACAAACAAAGGCAAGCGCTTCGAGGCTTTTTCTCCTCAAGCGCTTGCAGTTATCAGTCAATTTTCAAATTCAACGAAGGTAATTATACGCGGATTTGGCTCGAAGTCAAGGCAACGACCTTAAAGAAGTTTAAGATTTCGCTGCTCGGTTCCGGTACAGGCCGGCATTCGGAACAGCCAGCATCTTGGAAACATCCACAGGAATAGCCAGAAAGTCCGCGACGGCTTGGCAATAATGCTCCGGGCCCGCCATCATTTTATTGTAATCCACGTACATCACATCCATATTAGGTTGTCGCGCCAGCCAATATTTAATCGCGTTCAAATGCTTTTGGAATTGTTCCTGCATGTCCGCGTCCCCAACCTCCGACTTCTCGTTTCGATTCGCGAGCATCTTCTGCTGGGAAGCCAGTATCTCGCGCGGCTCCCTTTCCATGAAAATTATTTTGTAACGATAACCCGCGGGAAGATGCTCAAGCAAGGCAGAAATGATCTTTACCGCTTTATGGTTGGCATCGGCAAGCCATTGATTCTGGCCTTCAGGAAGTTTTTTTACGAGTTCAAATTCATAATAACCGTTGGGGTTATCGTTATCTGCCGTACGGATCGCGTCGGTCAGGATGGGGATGCCGCCTTCCGCAAGCATTTTCATCATCATCGAAGTACCGGAGCGGGGCAAGCCGGAAACCACGATGATCGTTTGATCATCTTTTCTTTGAGATGCTTTCGCGCCGAATATATTTTTCAACATCGAGACTTTTATGCAGCCGTTCTCTAGAGATAGCCCAAGCCTTTCAATCTCTCTTCCAAATCTTTCTGTCCATGTGAGCCGGTTTGGGAAGGCGGCTTAATATAGGATTGGTCAAGGTGCTTGCCCAATGCAAGGAACGGAATATCTCTGAATGAAATCCCCGGCATGTTGCGGATATCGCGATTGGCAAAGACGACTCCCGGCACCATCAGCGAATCGATGCAATGATCGGCGCCCCAATGACCTTCATTTGCCTCCATCGAAACGGGCGCGGATTTCCCGAGGCCGGTTTCGGATGAGGCGCGGAATCCGGGTGCGTAACCGATCACGAGGTCCGGACCAAGACGCGAGTAGGGACCATTAAACGCTTCATGCTTCAACAAGATGCGGCTGATGATCTGCTTACCCCCCGAAGTTTTCCAGTTCAACAATTTGGTTTTGATCTCATCCAAAAGGCTTTCGATTTCTTCGGGCTGAACAATTCCTTTTCCTTCGCGGCTTGCAATGTTAAGATAAAGGCTATTGAGTCCAAGCGCATACGCTTTGGTCTTATCCCAATCCACATCGCTGAGTTCGGGTGTTTCGGTTTGACGCGATAGAGTCATGTATCCGTTTTCAACAAGCCAGCGATTGATGTGAACTTTTTGCTCGAAGGTGCGAAAGCCGTGATCGGAAAGGACAAGGAAGCGATATTTCTCCAAACCAAGCTGATTAATTCTGGCTTGAACCTCGCCTACAAATTGATCCAACTTCATGTACCAGCTATCCACAATTTGTTGGCTGGTTCGGAGGAACATATGTTGGACGCGATCCAAGTCATCGAAAATCCCCGCCAGCACGCCTTCTTTGAAATTATCCAACAAGCGGAAATAGATTTTCTTGCGACTCTCGAAGATCGAGTCGCACAGGTTGAGAAATTGCTCGTCGGTGATACAACCATCTTCGAGCGCATTCGTATCTTGAGGCCAGCCCAAGGTCAGGAACGGACCGATCTTTTTCCAAGAATCTTTCACAAGCGATGACGGCGTCGCATACAGCCAAAGCGAATGCAGTGGGTGAATTTGTAGAGGCAGGAAATATAAACTGACTCTGTCTTTCACTTCGGTCAGAATGATTTGTGTGATGGCTTGGATATTGAATGCAAAGCCTGCTGCAAATTTAAGTTCGACGATTGGACTCCACGCGCCAAGCGATAATTGAAATTTTTGATTATCAATTGTCAGACTAGCAGTTTTATCGTCGAGGACTTCAACTGTTACAGGCAAAGTAGTGACTTTCGATTTACTGCTAGGTCCCTCAATCATTGCAGTGAACCTTTTATTGCCAGCCGATTCAAGTTTAACGACTCTAACTTTTTTCTTTTCTTCCGGCTCGGTGGTCAAATAAATGCCAACGCCCAATTGACCGCGAATATCCGGCGTGCCCAAACCGGGAATAGTCGCGACCGGAATATCGGGGCGCGCGGGGAACAACGCGGGCCACCATAACGCGGTCGCCGGATATCCCATCTCCGCCGCTTCCTGAAAAAAAGTCTTGGTAGTGTAAGGCGGTTGATATTGTTCGCCCAACGCCGTTATCTTGGTCGGCAGGATGGAT
>DATCTP010000075.1:0-4613 GCA_036567885.1 Anaerolineales bacterium
GTAGAAACTCCATATCCCACAGGCGATATGTCACCTACCACGAAGAAATAAAACAACTCTCCTAGACATGCTTTTTGTTGCATATAGGAGAGCTGCCAATTCTTCAAAAAGGAATCCGCTATTTGACTTTGATGGCTTCCATCTTCCTAACCAATTCCAAGTCTTCCGGCAAATCCAGATCAAGTTCGAGAGAAGTCAAGTTGACGATCTCAAGCCGCGCACCGGCTTTCTTTGCGCGTTCGCAATGCCGCTGGAAGGAGCCTTCCCCAAAATCATATTCAATGATATTGGATGGCGATAAGAGCAAGGCGTTTGTGCCTTTGTTATGTCGATCCGGCGCAATGACAACCACTGGCGGATTCACCGCGCGCGCCAGCAAAGTTGTTACATCATCATGGTTGAGCAATGGTAGATCGGCAGGGACAATCAGCACGCCGCGCGAAGCATATACTTGAGCGACCACCGTCGCGCGTTTAAGCGCGGTATTCAGATTCGGCGCGCCGTCATCTTCTTGAACGGTACGCGCACCGAGGTCCCGCGCGAGCGCCAGCGCTGACGAGTCGCGGCTGACCACCAGGACTTGTTCCACTTCCTTGATATCGGTTAATGTCTTGAGTGTATGTTCAAGTAAAAGACGATTCAGTTCCGCCCGTTCGTCTTCGGATAAGGTTCCGGCGAGTCTGGATTTTCCGCGCCGCAATGGTTTGACCGGGACAATTGCCCAAAGTGTCATAACTTATTTCCAATAAAGTTTAGCACATCTTGCGCCAAACGTCTGCGGTTATCTGAGTTTTGCATTAACGTTTTTGTAACCAAAGTTTTCATGCTTAGTTTCTTTATTTCGGGTTCAAGTTTTATATCAACTTCGTCAAGGATGAATCCATTCACAAGATTTTGATAATGTTTCGCGACGGCAAATGCAGACGGCTCGATCCCGAGTTCGCGATACATTTTCGCGGCCGGTCCCTTGACGGTTTGTCCGCCGATGATGGGCGAGACGGCAACAACTTTTTTCGCTTCCATCGTGGACCTGATACCGGCTACCGCTAAAATAGGCGCGATGCTGACCCAAGGATTCGATGGACAAATTACAACGGCATCTGCTGATTGAATCGCTTCACGCGCGCCGGGAGCGGACTCCGCTTGATCGACTCCATCGAACCGAAAGCCTTCGACGCGCGGCTCACATCTTCGATGGACAAAATACTCTTGTAATGCCAGCTCGCCTTCATCCGTGTTCACGATGGTTCTAACAGGATTATCACTCATCGGGATGACAGTATGATGAATTCCCCACGATTTGCCGAAGTCACGCGTAATTTGTGAAAGCGATTGACCTGCCTTCATTCGCCGCGTGCGTTCGATATGCGTCGCGAAATCCTGATCGCCAAGTCGAAACCACGTTGATCCGCCAAGCTTTTCAATGTTTGCAATCGCATTCCATGTTTCGTTGACGCGTCCCCAGCCGGTTTCAGGATTCGCGAGTCCCGCTAGTGTATAACAAACGGTGTCCAAATCTGGACTGATGTATAAGCCGAGATGTTCAAAGTCATCGCCGGTGTTGACGATGATCGTTAAATCTTCGGGCGGGAGAATTTGGGCGAGTCCATGTGCGAGTTTCGCACCACCGACTCCGCCCGCGAGGGCAACGATTTTCATAAATAGATGGTGAGCTTGTTCAGTGGTTTCAGTTCTTTCTGTTTTGGCTGTTCATTTGAAGAACCAATGATAATCATTGCTTGTGGCTCCCAATTTTCAGGCAACTCTAAAACGGATTGAGTTTCTTTGGTTGCATAAAGGGGCCAGCAAATCCAATTGCCGCCAAGGCCTTCCGCATGAGCCGCGAGCAGAAGTTGCAATCCAGCCAGTGCAGTGGATTGGATATTCATGATGTTTTCTTCGGGAGTATTCACGCGAACAGCAGTTACATCTCGGCACAAAAGGATAATGACTGGCGCTTCGTTGATGCGTCGAATGGAATTTGTCACGCGCTTTTCGATATCCAATTCAGCCGCGCCTTCGGATTGCATATCAAGGCGCATTTTGTCGGTCAAGGCTTTGGCGAGTCTTGGCTTGATGGTTGCATCTTTTATTATTACGAATCTCCACGGCTGGCGATTATGCGCGGATGGGGCATAGGTCGCAGTGGTGAGAATGCGTTCGATAACGGCATCCGGTATCGGATCCGGTTGGAAGCGTCGAACAGAACGGCGTGAACGCAGGAATTCGTGCGCGGAATTCATCCGTGAGCGTCGACTTTTTCGGGTTCGACTTTATAAATTACACGCGGTTGTTTTGGGTTATGTCCCGGATAATTCCGGTTGCCGTGATACTTTAAGTTGAGTGTGTCAATATGATCTTCGGCGCCTTCCATGGTAATCTCTGCCACCTTGCCGCGAATTTGCAGATAGCGATATGGATTTTTGGGATCGCTGATACACAAAGCGACTGTTGGGCGGGCGCGCATGTTCTTGTCTTTAAGACGTCCCTGTGCCGAATTGATGCGGATGTATTCGCCGTCGATATCAAACCAGATGGGCGTGACTTGCGGCGAACCATCTTTCATTGTGGTAGCCAGGTAGACAAACGCCTTTGTTTCATCTTTGAGCAGGTCTTGGTGAGATTCGGGAATGGCTTTCATATGTACCTCGAAATGGATTTTTAGTGATGATACCAAGTCAATATCAGATTTGCGTTAGCGGAACAAGTCTTGTTCCTTCGGGCGAATCAATTCTTGCAACGAACCTTCCCGCAGCGGGTATGGGAATCCGCGTACATGGACGATGGGCGTTCCCTCCGCGGCTTGACCCATGACGAGCGATGCGGCCGCCGCGAGTTCATCCGCCACGCCGACCACCGTGATTCGTAAAGTGTAACCGAATAAATCCTGCCAGCCGCGTTCATCCATCACGGCGGGAATTCCGCTCAAGCCGATGCAGACTCCTTCCGTGCCGACGCGCCAAGCGCGGCCATGTGAGTCGATGATCATTACGCCGATTTTTCTATTTGTTCTCGATTCTATTTTTGCGCGAATTTCGCTGGCAGATTTGTCAGGGTTTTCAGGGAGCAGCAAAACAGTTTCATCCTTGCCGGACACATTTGAATGATCGATTCCGGCATTGGCGCAGATGAAACCGAGTTTGTGTTCCACGATAATTGTTCCGAGACGAGTCCGCACCACGGAATTGCTTTCCCGCAAGATGAGTTCCACCAGCCGCGCATCTTTTTCGATTTGTGTGGCAAGTTCCAACGCGCGAGAACTGGGCGTTATAGTTGCCAGATTGACCATCCGTCCTTCGGCTTTGCTGACTACTTTTTGCGCAAGAACGAAAATATCATTGTCTTCGAGCGCGACGTTTGACTGCATAAGAGAATTGACAATAATATCCGCCAAGTCATCACTTTGGCGGATGAAGGGAATATCTTGTAGGGGGGTGAGTGTTAGAGGTTTCATCCACAGATTTCGCAGATTACACAGATTTATTGGTTTCGGATCCCCACACAAAGCGTTTATACTGAATGCTGGCTGTAGCGAAATTGATCAACAAACCGCGGGAAAAGCTGGTTGCTTTGAGATAATTCAAAACCTGGGACTCTTCGATTGACGTTAACTGCGAAAGGGCTTTGAATTCTACGATAATTTCAGAAAAGCAAACAAAGTCGGCGCGATAATGTGTAGGAAGAAGAATATCTTTATATCTTATAGGAAGAGCCACTTCACGTTGAAAAGGAATGTTTTGTAAGGGGAATTCTATCTCTGCTGCATCTTGGTAGACAGCTTCAAGAAAGCCGCATCCAAGTCGGCGATGAATCTCCATTGCGGCACCGATAATCGCGTAAGTTTGCGGGTCGCGAGAATCCGCACTCTTTGAAGTTCTTATCTGTGGAATCTGTGTCATCTGTGGATTATCTCAAAACGCCGGTGATTTTGATCCCGGCATGAGTCGAGCCGTATTGCCTATTGATGTTAATCAGCACGCTGGTCAATCCTTCCAGAACGACGGAGTTCTCAATAGGACCCGCATCCCAGCCGGTTAATCCAGCCGCGGCGACGAGTTTCAGCGCTTCGGCACGCGCATCCTTGCTTGTGCCTGTCACCAATACATCGCATTCCACATCCTGATCCTGCAAAAGATGTTCGTGCGAAATGTTCTGGAATGCCGCGGCAACTTCAGCTTCTCCGCCGAGAATTTGTTTCGCTTCCTGCGCCGCGGAACCAGCGGGCGGCATTTGAACTTTAGTGACTTTTGGTGGCACAATCGGCACAGTTACATCAATCAACAACTTGCCCTTCAATAAATCCTTTACTGATTCAAGTGTGTCGCGGTGGGCCGAATAAGGAACAGTTACCACGACAATGTTCGCCTTTTGTGCGGCTTCGGGGTTGCTTAAGCCTTCGATCACTGCTTCGCCCCCGAGCATTTTTAATAAATCTTGTGCGGCGGCTTGGGCTTTCTCCGCGCTGCGCGAACCGATGAAAACATGATAACCAGCTTTTGCCCAACGGTAGGCAAGTCCCTTGCCTTCCTTACCGGTTCCGCCGAGTACGGCGATGGATAGAAGAAGTGGTGAATCGTTCATGATTTGAATTTATCCTGATCTTGATATCTTTT
>DATCTP010000076.1:0-8304 GCA_036567885.1 Anaerolineales bacterium
CGTATCAACCACGAACCGGGCCAAGTGTTCCGGAGGCATGACTTCCGTTATCTTGATATCAACATTTAATACTTCTTCTTAATTGGCGGTCCTGAATTTTCGGCTCATCTTCCAAGTCTACTACTTTCTAACTTTGTTCTCCGACAAACTGCTAGAAGAGAGAAAATTGCCGAATCCCAAATGAACTTCTTGCCGAAAATGTAACTATTTATATCCTGTCTTGCTCTTTATTCTTGCGCCATTCAAGGAATTGTTCAAAGAGCCTGAAATCAGCATCTAAATCTTCTTCTTCATTTATTCCCACTTTGCTTAGTTGTTCAACTTTGATATGGACTTCATCCTCGCTTAGCCTGCTATAAACCAGATCTTTTATTTCTATATGAGGAAAATATGAAAACCTTAATCAAAATCGAAGAACTATTTCTTGTCATGCTATCCTTTTATCTCTTCCTGAATCTGCATTATGCCTGGTGGTGGTTCTTCATCCTTTTCTTTGCGCCGGACCTCAGCATGATCGGATATCTGGTTAATCCTAAAGTCGGCTCGGTCACGTATGACTTCATCCATCACAAAGGAACGGCTGTCGCGCTGTTTGTTTTTGGGGCTTTGGTTCATGTTGAATGGATGCAGGCGGCAGGCTTGATCATCCTCGGTCATTCGTCCTTTGACCGCATTCTCGGTTATGGACTGAAGTATTCGGATTCATTCCAACATACTCATCTGGGAATGATTGGCCGCATCGAGCAGAGATTATCTCAATAATTCCATGACAAAACACATTGCCTTCCTGCGCGCGATTAATGTCGGCGGACACACCGTCAAGATGGATGTCTTGCGGCAACTCTTCGAGTCGCTTGGCTTTTCAAATGTCGAAACCTTCATCGCCAGCGGCAATGTTTTATTTGAAACGAATTCAAAGAATGCCGACGATCTTGAAACAAAAATCGAATCCAGATTGCGAGAAACGCTTGGATATGATGTAGCAACATTCGTCCGCACCGATGCGGACTTGAAAGCGGTCGCCGTTTATAAACCTTTCCCTCAATCCCAGCTTGACGCGGCTACCGCGTTCAATGTGGCTTTCCTCAAAGAATCACTGGATAATAAAACCAAGCAAAAGGTGATGGCTTTGCGCTCAGCCATTGATGATTTCCATATTCACGAGAGTGAACTATATTGGCTGTGTAAGAAGAAACAAAGCGATTCGAAGTTTTCCAACGCGGTTTTGGAGAAGACGATTGGCAAGCCATCCACCATTCGGGGAATGGCGACTATCCAGAAGATCGCAGCTAAATATTAGGAATAAAAAGACGGCGCATTCGCGCCGTCTTCTGAATCTTACTCGCTCTTTTCGCTGGTTTTACTTTCTGTGGATTTATTTTCCTTTGTCTCAGCCTTCTTTTCTTCCTTTTTCGGCTTGGAAGGCGCAGGCGTATCCCCAGAAGGCGACTTGTGATCGGTGGCGTAGAAGCCTGATCCTTTAAATACGATACGCACCGGGGAGATCACTTTTTTCAAGGTTTTTCTGCGGCATTCGGGACAAACTTTGAGTGGTTGTTCGGTGTACGATTGCTGACGTTCAAATTGCACACCACAATTTTCACAACGATATGTATAAACTGGCATGATGAACTTTCTCCTAACAGAGTGTCATTATAGCGTACCAATCTATATGTGCCAAGACTTGGCACGCGCCATGTTATAATTTTCTAACATTTTACGATGTCATTGCGAGGAGTGGAGCGACGAAACAATCTCTTTGTTTGAAGCTGAGATTGCCACACCCACTCGCCTCACTTCGTGGGGTTCGGGGTTCGCAATGACATAAAGAGGATGTATGCTCAAGATTGAAATTATCTACTGCGCCGTCTGACATTACACCGACCGAGCCGTGGGCTTGGCAAAAGATTTGCTCAAGGAGTTCGAGCATGTCATCGAATCGGTGGCGCTCATTCCATCGGACGGAGGCCGCTTCGAGGTCAGCGTGAACGGAACGTTGATTTATTCCAAACTCCGGACTAAACGTCACGCCGAACCCGGCGAAGTTGTGGGTTTGGTCAATAAAATGGTTGAAGGATGAACAAAGCCAATGTCAAATAAAAAGGGAAGAGTCTTTTCGGGCATTCGCCCAACGGGTCGGGCGCATCTGGGAAACTATCTTGGCGCTATCCAGAATTATGTGGCGTTGCAGGATGATTATGAATGTGTTTACTGCATCGTGGATATTCACGCGCTGACCACGGTGGAAGATACCGAAAACCTTCGTCAGAACACATATGAAATCGCGTTGGATCTACTTGCTGCCGGTGTTCGCCCCGAAGAAACAATATTATTCGTTCAATCGCATGTGCCGGAAGTGATGGAGCTTCACACCATTCTTTCGATGGTGACGCCGCTTGGCAAACTGACGGACCTCCCGACGTTCAAGGAAAAAATTCGTCAACAACCCGATAATGTGAATTATGGTTTGGTGGGATATCCGGTTTTGATGACCGCCGACATCGTTCTTTACAAGACCGATGTGGTGCCGGTGGGAATTGATCAGGCGCCGCACCTCGAGTTTGCGCGCGAAGTGGTGCGCTCATTCAACTATCGTTATAACACCAAAGTGTTGATCGAGCCGCAGATGAAAAATACCATCTATCCAAAAATATTGGGGATTGATGGCAAAGAAAAAATGGGTAAGAGTTTGAATAATCACATCGAGCTTGCCGCCACGCCGGAGGAGACAACCAAGCGCGTCAAAGAAATGGTTACGGACCCGGCGCGCATCAAACGAACCGATCCCGGCAACCCCGATATATGCAATGTTTTCACGATGCACAAAATCTTTTCCCCGCAAAGCGAGGTGGATCGAATCAATATCGAATGCCGCCGCGCTGGAATTGGTTGTGTGGAATGCAAGTTACTTTATGCAAAGAATCTGAATCAGCATCTCGAACCGTTCCGCGCCAAACGCGCTGAACTCGCCTCCAAACCGGAGCTGTTGAAGGATACGCTGAATGACGGAGCCAAGCGCGCCCGCCTCATCGCACAGAAGACGATGGAAGAAGTCCGCGCCGCGGTGCAGTTGCCGTAAAATCGAGTAGGGGCAAAGCGTCGCTGTGCCCCTACAAATTTGAATCAATATGCGCGCATTAATACAACGTGTTTCTCACGCCAGTGTGACTATCAATGAACAGGTCGTTTCCAAAATTGGAAAAGGCCTGTTGATTTTATTGGGCATTGGTCACGGGGATGGCGAGGAACAGGTTCAATTCCTCGCCGAGAAGGTCGCGAACTTACGCATCTTTGAAGATGAACAAGGCAAGACGAATTTATCCGTATTGGATGTGAAAGGCGAAGCGATTGTTGTTTCCCAATTCACACTTTATGCCGATGCGCGCAAGGGACGCCGGCCATCCTTCACGGATGCGGCATTACCGGAAGTCGCTGCGCCGCTGGTGGAGCGCTTTGTCGAATTGTTGAGCCGCCACGGCGTCCTGACCCAGACCGGAAAATTCGGTGAACACATGTTGGTGGAAATCCATAACGACGGCCCAGTCACCATCTGGTTGGAAAAATAATTGTTTCATTCTCCCTTGCAACAAATGTGGCAGGGTGAAAGAGTCACTGGCTCTTCAGTTGAAGCACTCAGGTAACGCTGAATAAATCTAAAGGTTCGTTCTTTCGGCAAGTAATTCCAGAATTTTGGTTTGTTGTTCAGCGATTGTGTGAACTTCAGATGTTAGGGTATGGATGGAGATCAACGTTTCGTGATCGCTTTCAGCGCGCGCATCACTCGCGGCTGCTTGCACGTTTTGACCAACAATGATGATGGGCAGCAACACCAACTGCAAGAAGGTCTGCGCAATCCAGCCAATGATGATAATCGAGTTGCCCGACTGAATCGCGGCTGGCAGCGAGACGAGCGCAATCACTGCGAACGCATACGCACACCACATAGAGCCCACGGACTTTGTGATTTTCACAGCGACCCAAGTGTTGAAACGGCCAATTGCGCTCTCGCCATGGACAGTTTTATGCACATGATGGCTTAAGACTAATCTTGGTTTGTGAGCTTTTGCTTTCATGATTTCTTGATTCCTTTCCATGGCGACCTCTTTTTTAGAATCGGATTTCTGATAATTATACCGGAGAAAACTATGGCGTATTGTTGAGCCCTCGCCATAATACGGAATCCAATTGAACCGCTTCTGCGCCGACCGAGAGCATCGCCTCGGCGTTTTCTTTGGAATAAACACCTCCTGCGCCGATGATGGGGAGTCCAAGCTTGGATGCAGAGTGAACGATTTCAAGGGATTGTGGAAACAGCGATGGTCCGAATAATCTTCCTTCGATGATCTCCCCTCTCCTTTCAGGAGAGGGGCTGGAGGTGAGGTCAGACAATGCTCCACGCGGCGCGGCGATGCTGATGGCATCCGCGCCTTCATCCATCAGCCGCGGGCCGAGAGGCAAGATTTGTTCCGATGACAGACGGAAGATCAACGGTAATTCACCGATGCACATGTCTAAGGTAAGCGAAAAAATATCATTCGCAAGCAATGGCGTGAAGCCAAGTTCAACTGCCACGACATTCTCAATGCTCTCCAGTATTTGCACCATTTGTTTGGTCTCTTCGGGGCGATCCGCCATCAAATGAACAATGATTGGCAATGGAGAGTCGTTCCAGCGGCGCGCATTTTTTTTGAGAATTGCATTCAGTCCTGGATTGGGCAAACCGGTATGCAACAGGAATCCGCCGGGGTATTCGATCAAAGCCGGTTTCGACGCGGCGCTTCGCGGACGAAGCGAAATCGGATTGGTGATGAATGCGCCGAAATCATCCCATGGAACCGAGGCGTGAAAATCTGGCGCGCAGCCAAGCGTTCCTGCCGCGTTCATCAAAGGTTTGCGAAAGATCAAATCGCGTTTGGACATGAGTCTAACTTCCGATGCAAGTTTAAATGCAAAAGCGCAAAGATGCAAAGAAAACTTCGCACCTTTGCGCCTTCAAATGTAATCAATAAATTACGCTGTAACCGTTAAACCCATGGCTTGTAACATCTCATCGTTGGTTGCAAACTTGAATTCTTCCAAGCCGCGCTTTTGAGCTTCAGTGGCTTCGACCGCTTCCAGTTTTAGAATATCGTCTTTCGTGACACTGGGTTTCTTCAGACTTTTCATCTTTGCCGCAACCGCCTCAAGATTCGGATTTGTCGGTTGCAGGGTTTGCAGATATTGCCATACGGCTTTTGATGCATTGGTACCATCTTTGCGCGCATAACCAACCAAGCCTTCGCTGGCTTTGCGCGCCCATCCACCGATGAATAGATCGGGTATCGATTGGTTAGTGGTTGGATCGAGCACTTCGTAGGATAACTTGTCAATCGGGTAACGCGGTGACGGATTCTTGGTAAATTCATTAGAATCGGATGGCAAGCCGAACGAAGCATCCACTTTATCACCGATGGAAAAGATGACTGTGTCCACATCCAGGATTCGTTTGTGACCGGTGCCGCGCGCTTTGGTTTCGCCGTCTTTGAGAACGAGAATATTATCTTCGACTTCCAATTGTTTTACTGCGCCGCGCGAAGCGTCGCCGATCATTTGAACGGGCGACGTCAGGAACTCGAAGCGGAAACGCGTGTTCCCGAATTTGGGTTCCGCTTTCGGCAGCGCGTCCAACACTTTATGGCGGCCCACTTCCGGGTCCTGATTGACCGCTTGCAGTATCGGCGTGACGCGCTTCATCTCCGCCTCGAATGCCTCCAGATCCAAATTCGCGATGGAGCGAGTCATTTCTTCTTTGGTGAAGTTCACTTCGCCGGGTCCGCGCCGCACCACGGCGATGACTTCATCCGCCTTTACTTCGCGAATGAAATAATAAGCAAGATCGAGCATCACATTCCCTGCGCCGATAATGGCACAGCGTTTCCCCAAATGAAATTCTTGCTGGTCAAAAGGCGGAAGTTTGTTGTATCCTAAAACTATCGGCTTGGAATGATAAACGCCTTGGAGGTCTTCGCCCGGCAAGCCCAGCCACTTTGAACTTTGCGCTCCCACCGTGACGAGAATGGCTTGGAATCCCAAAGCGCGCAAATCATCCAGCGTGAGATCACCTTCTGCTCCAATTTTTACATTGGAATAATACGTGATGTTCTCGTTCGCCAACGCTTGACGAAATTGCTTGCGAAAGCCTTCCTTCATTTTATGCTTATCGGGATAGACGCCATATTCGGCGAGTCCGCCCGGCTTGATATCACGGTTGAAGAGAACCACACGTGCGCCTTGATTGGCAAGTTCGCGTGCGCCAAATATTCCCGCAGGTCCGGCACCGATCACCGCTACAAAATATGAATTTGTTTCAGACACGCTTCCTCCTTGCTGGTTTGATCTAAGTTATTATAGTAGAAAAGCAGGTGCGATTCAAGATAAGGACACCATAACCCAAGTCGCTCAGAAGATAACGAAGTTATGCGGTCTCTGTTAGAATACAATGAGTGAGTGCCAATTAAGCGGATTTTTCCGTTTGCATGTATTATGCTACGCTAGCATCGTTTCAGAGGAGGTCGTATGACGAAGCCTGATAATCAACCCAAGCCCACGCCTACCGCTCGTTTGCGCGCCATCATGAATGGAAATAAGAGTGAAGAATCGCCCGTGGATCGTTTGCCGAAAGCTCATTCGGCGGACGCCAAGCCGGTTTCTGAATCCGCTTCCGTTCAATTTGCGCCTCCTACCGTGCCCAAAGCGGACACCGGTAAATCCGGGTTCCAATTCCTTCCAGCCTTTTGGACCATTGCCAGTATCATTTCGTTGGGCGTAAACGTTCTTCTTCTTGCGGTACTGATCGGCGCGATGCGCGGCTTGGACCTCTCGGGTCTCGGAAAAGTGGGAACCGGCCTGGTGGGCGGACTCTATTCCAACTTTGAACGAATGGACGCGGCGCACATCAAAACCACCATTCCGGTGCAGACCAATATTCCATTGAACTTATCCATTCCGGTTCAAACCACCACGAACATTTCGCTGGCGGACCCGGTCGAGATTCCGAACGCACATGTCAAAATTTCGACCGGCACATTCAACATCGATTCCGATGCGGATGTGACTCTGCCGGCTGGCACGGCTTTGAATGTTGTGCTTAATTTCAATGTTCCCGTACAAACTTCAGTTCCGGTCAGCTTGACCGTCCCTGTGGATATCGCGCTTAATGCCACGGAATTGCATCCTGCCATCACTGGTTTGGAAAGCACCATCAAGCCGCTGTATTGCGTTCTTAATCCCAATGCGATTTCCATCAATAATTCGCTGGTTTGCAAGTGAAAGGTATAATCATACCCTATGCCTACCTTTACAAAAACAACTCTTTCCAACGGCTTGACCGTTCTGCTCAAGGAAATTCATACCGCGCCCTTGATCTCATCGTGGATGTGGTACCGCGTCGGTTCGCGCGACGAAGCGCCGCCTTTGACCGGCATTTCCCATCTCGTGGAACACATGCAATTCAAAGGCACGCCCAAATATCCCGCCTCCATCATGGATAAAGCGATTTCGCGCGACGGCGGAATGTGGAACGCCTTTACCTTCCTGGATTGGACAACGTTCTTTGAAACCATGCCCGCCGATAAAATCGATCTCGCTTTGCGTCTCGAAGCGGACCGGATGCGCCACAGCGTCTTCGACGAAAAAGAGTTCTCCTCCGAGCGGACGGTGGTTGCCTCGGAGCGCGAAGGCAATGAGAACGAACCGCTCTTCCAGCTTGGCGAAGCCGTGCAACAAGCCGCGTTCCGCGTGCATCCGTATCATCACGAAGTCATCGGCGATATGGCAGATATTCTATCCATGACGCGTGACGATCTTTATCGTCACTACCGCACGTATTATGTCCCCGGCAACGCGGTCATGGGCGTGGCAGGTGATTTCAAAACCAAAGAGATGTTAAGCCGCATCAAGGAATTGTTTGGGAAGATTCCCGACGGTGCGACCCCGCCGCGGATGTCGCGGCCCGAACCGGAACAACACGGCGAGATGCGGCTGTCCATTGATGGTCAGGGTGAGACCGCTTATTTGCAAGTGGCATATCATTTTCCCGCCGCATCGCATCCCGATTTCTTCGCGCTATCCGTGTTGGATAGTCTGCTTGCCGGTCCCTCGAACCTGAATATGTTCGGCGGAGGCAGTATCTCGAATAAAACTTCACGTCTTTATCGTGCGCTTGTGGATAAAGAATTGGCGGTTTCACTTTCAGGCGGCTCGACTACGACAATTGATCCGTTCCTCTATTACATTACCTTGACCGTTCATCCCAAACGAACGCCG
>DATCTP010000077.1:0-3089 GCA_036567885.1 Anaerolineales bacterium
CGCAGTTGCGGCGTCAGCAGACTCGACTCGCGATAACCGACGCGCGTCCCATGAAATTGCATAAAGCGGAACCAAAATATCGAGGCGACGTTTTTCCACAGCACGCGTTCACGCGCCGCATGATACAAGTCGCTGAAAATATTCGTTGCAGTCAAGCGCATAAAATCATAGGTATTAAAATGCGCTTCAGGGTGGATGTGTTTGAACGCCATCGCTTCGCGGCGATACCGATTGAACACACCGCGCGGCGTCTCATGGTGCATATGCACGATCTCCGCCTCCGCCACATACGCAATTGCATGTCTCTGCTCCTTCGCCCATTTCGCCCACGCCAAATCTTCCAGCCCGGTCAGCGTTTCATCATATGGATTCTTTTCCCACAAACTTTTTCGAATCGCGGCATTGGCATTGTTACAAAACGCGGTCACTTGATTTAAGTTACTGGCTTCGGGATACCATTGATGAAAGATTTGCTGCTCCGAAAATTTTGCAGACTCCGGTCCGCGCTGTTTGCCATACGTCAACGCGACTCGTTCATCTTCAAACGGACTCAGCAAAGTCTCCAGCCAATCGGGATAAACCGGATAGACATGCGCGCTGGCGATGACAATCAATTCACGCCTCGCGGCGCGGACCCCGAAATTGAGCGACCGTCCAAACGTAAACTCCGCTGATGGTATTCTTACGATCCGCGCTCCGAACGACTCAGCAATCGAGACGGTTGAATCCGTCGAACCGGAATCAACCAGGATGATTTCCACATCTTTGATCGTTTGATGCTGAATCCCCTCGAGCAAACGACCGATATGTTTTTCTTCGTTATAAGCGCGGATGATAATTGAACAGTTCATAATCATTCATGTCATTGCGAGCGCCGAGCGTAGCGAATGGCGCGTGGCAATCTCAGCTTACATTCAAACAGGAGATTGCTTGCCAAAGGCACGCTTCGCGGTCGTCGCTTTGCTCCTCGCAATGACATTACCAATTATTATCTTTCTCATATCCCAATCGTATCAACAAATCACCCGCCACATCCTTGAAAATCTCTTTGTGTTCGGGCGTGAAATGTTTTTTCCATTCGCCGGTCTTACCCGAACGGAAGGTTGGGGATTTGTTTGGGTTGATGGATGACTCAAGCGAATCGAGAATCGCTTTGCGAGAAATCGTCAACGGGACGCGGGCAAGAAAATGATCGATAATTCTATTCAAGGTTGCGGCGCGTTCATTGACCAAATCTTCAAAATGAATCTTCATCACTTGGGGATGGTCGAGCCAGCCGAGATACGGTGCAAAACGTTCAGCGATATTTGGAAATTCGACCCTTCGACTAGGCTCAGGGCAAGTATTGAGTTCGGGACGACCAAGAATGCTGACTTTGAGGCGCGAGTCGAAGTCGGGAAGCGAGGCGTAGTAATCGTGATGAACGTGACGCGCTTCCATATCGGTCACATAAAAAACGTGCGAGACCACCACATCGCGCGGATCGCGGAAGATAAAGTATGGAACGAAGCGAGGCGTGATTAAACGGTGAACCGCTTCGGGTCGTGCGAAGAGATGCGCCGAAGCAACATCGCACGGACGAAGAGAATCCAACCAATCAATCGCTTGTGCGGGCGCGCGCTTGATTCCGCTTTCGCCTTCGTATTCGGCATAGAACGAATGCAGTCGAAGCGAAAACGGCGCGACCTTCGAGAAGCCGAGCAGGATTTGGTCGAGCAGATGCGTGCCGCTTTTGGGAAAGGAAATGCTGAGCAGAATGGGCCAGCCGTTTTGCGGCGCGGGCATGGATGCAAAGCGAACACGCTGAACAAGTTTTTCGACCTGATAAACACCGAAGCGAAGAGATGATTTGATAGTCATTTTTCTTCCAACAAAAAATCCCCACCCTCCAGCACGCCTTTTGTAATCACCTTCATCGCATCCGAACTCACCAACTCCTCCAACTCAAACGACTTCAACCTCGTTTGCGTGGTGCGGACCGACGGTTCAAGAAAATCTCCAAACGGCAATGACGTTCTGAATAATTGATAATATAAAAATCGCCGCGCATTGCGTTTGAACTCATGCGGCACATCAATCGTTTCAGCCGCAAGAAATTCTTCCATCTTGCTTCGTTGCTCAGCCAACGTCTGCGGGAAAAACACGGTTGGGTATTGGGTAAAGCGCGCCTTGCCCGCACACAGCACGGGCTTGCCCATCAGCGCAGCCTCCAGCCCAATGGTCGAGTTATAGACCATCACGAACTTCGAGCGCTGGATCAACTCGTACGAACTCAACGTTTCCTTCGGCGCGACGAACACGACGTTCTCCAATTTATTCACACCGTTCGCATCGACCCAACCCTGTACGGTCTCGCGGCTTTCCTTGCGCGTGCGCGTCTCATCGGGATGAGCGCGGATCACGAACAACGTTTCAGGGTGCAACTTGATGATTTCCAAAACCACAGCCAGCCACACGAACATATCGCTGAAAACTGTGTTGGCGTGTGGCTGGCTGGTATCAAAGATGACGTTAGTAAATATCGGCACGATCTGTTTGAAGCGCGCCGCCTTCTTCAAAAAAGATTCGTCCAGCCCTTTCATGTCCGCCCAAAACTTGATGCCCGCCATTGTGAAGTCACCTTGGAATCGTTTTGCTAAATACGCATCCAGTTTCGCATTTTGTTCGTCGTTCAATTCAAATTCATCCGGGATGTGAATCGGATAGGCGGTCGCTTCGCCATCCGTGAAGAACGCCGACGCAGGCTGCAATCCAACTTCATGCGTAATCACGCGGATGCCGCGTTGTTGCGCCACGTAACGCGCGGTCGCTTCGGGAAAGAATTGTCCGTTGAACACGATTACTGCGCGCGGATTGGTTTCATCGAGAAATTTTGAAAACTTCTGCGTGACATTCCACGCCGATAAAATATATTCACGCAATAGATAACGCGTCGATTCATTGTCATTCAAATTATGGACGCGTAGGATCCATCGTAAGCCGGGAAGACACAACGCTCCGAGCGGAATCCCGTCCCATTCAAATTGCATCATCTCTCCGACTGAAAGGCTGGTTATTGCTTCATTGAGTTTTTCATCACGCTGAAAGTT
>DATCTP010000078.1:0-2084 GCA_036567885.1 Anaerolineales bacterium
TTGGCGTGGATCGCAATACGCTCGCGTCCGTTCCCTTCGAGTTGATCAAAGCCGATCTTCTCGAACCGAATGCGGTGCACCGCATTATTTCCAAATCCACGCCGGATGCCGTGATCCATTGCGCGGCGCTGGCGGACGTGGATGCCTGCGAAACGAATCCCGATCTTGCGTACCAGATGAACGCAGATTTGCCCGGGCGGCTGGCGGATATGTGCGCACGCAGACAAATCCGCCTCATCCATGTTTCCACCGATGCGGTCTTCGATGGTCAAAAAGATGGCGTTTATGTCGAGGGCGATTCGCCCAATCCGCAGGGCGTGTACGCGCAGACCAAATTGGAAGGCGAACGCGCCGTCATGCAAATCAACCCGATGGCGATTGTGGCGCGTGTGAATTTTTATGGCTGGTCGTTGAGCGGCAAGCGAAGTTTGGCGGAATTCTTTATCAATAATCTCAGCACTGGAAAGAACGTCAACGGTTTTACCGATGTGCTGTTTTGTCCGATGTTGGTCAATCGTCTCGGCGATATTCTGGTTGCCATGCTGGAGCGCGGGTTACGCGGGTTATACCATGTAGTAGGTCCGCAAGCGATGAGCAAGTATCAGTTTGGAATCGAGATTGCGCGCAAGTTCGGGTTGAAGGAAAACCTGATTTCGCCGCAGTCCGTGGATAAGTCCGGTTTGGACGCGCGTCGTTCCCACAATTTATGGCTGTCTACTCACAAACTATCCACCGATCTGGATATTACTCTCCCCACTTTCTCCACCGGTTTGGACGAGTTTTATACACAATACCAGCAAGGTTATCCACAAAAAATCCGCAGTTATCAACAAAAAAACGGCGATTAACCCCGGTATTCCACAGCGCGCTAACAGACTTTTCCACATTTTTCTAAGATCGGAGGAATCATGGAAATCAAACTTCATGACCGAATGATTGGTCCGAATTACCCAACCTATTTCATTGCGGACATTGCCGCAAATCATGACGGCAATTTGGAACGCGCCAAACTGCTGATCCGCCTCGCCAAACAAGCCGGGGCGGACGCGGCTAAATTTCAGAACTTCGACGCGCCGAAAATTGTTTCCGATTACGGCTTCTCGCACATGAACGCGCAGGTGAGTCATCAGGCTTCGTGGAAGAAGTCGGTGACGGAGGTTTATCGCGCCGCATCCATTCCATTCGAATGGACACTGACACTCGCGGAAGAATGCGATGAAGTCGGCATCCATTATTTTTCCTCGCCGTATGATTTCGATGCCATTGATTTTCTCGATCCATATGTGGAAATTTATAAAGCCGGTTCGGGTGAGATTGATTGGATCGAAGCGTTGGAGCGCATGGCAAGCAAAGGCAAGCCGTTCTTTATTGCGACGGGCGCGTCAACAATTGGCGAAGTCCAGCGCGCCGTCCATGCCATTTTGAAAATCAACAAGCAATTGGTCTTGATGCAATGCAATACCAACTATACCGCCAGCCCCAAGAATTACGATTACCTGCATATCAACGTGTTGAAAACGTATGCGACGATGTTCCCGGAAGTGATTCTGGGATTATCAGATCATACCCACGCGCTGGCGCCGGTTCTCGCGGCGGTGACGCTGGGGGCGCGTGTTATCGAGCGTCACTTCACCGACAGCAACGACCGTGAAGGTCCCGATCACAAATTCGCGATGAATCCCGATAATTGGGCAAAGATGGTGGAAGAGACTCGCTTGTTGGAACGTTCATTAGGAAGTTCCGATAAATTTATTGCGGAGAATGAAAAAGATACAGCCATCGTTCAACGCCGTTGTCTGCGAGCGGCACGTGAAATCAAAGCCGGTGAAGTTTTTACGCGCGAGATGATTGATGTGCTTCGTCCCGCCACGCCGGGCGCAATCAAGCCTTATGAAATTCCGGATGTGATCGGAACAAAAGCCTTGCATGATTTCAAACTCGGACAGGAACTGCGCTGGACGGATTTGGGCGCGGCATAATCCGCACGCAATAGGAAGATTTTGCGCGTTACGTTTTTTGCTTTGGAAATGAAGATCATCTATTTTTCTCAAAACTACTCGCCTCATGATTATCGGTTCCTCTCT
>DATCTP010000079.1:0-4637 GCA_036567885.1 Anaerolineales bacterium
GACAGATGCCACATCCGAGTCGCTCGCGGCGCTGGCGGAAAAAGACGAACGCATTGAAGTCATCGAATTAAGTCGTAACTTCGGTCATCAAGCCGCGTTGACTGCCGGTTTGGATTCCTCGCGCGGCGACCTGGTGATCACGATGGATTGCGATGGTCAGCATCCACCGGAATTGATTCCAGAAATGATCCATCTTTTCAAACAAGGCTATGATGTGATTCAAGGTCAGCGGGGCGATTCTGTTTCGATGGGCACGTTCAAGAAATGGACTTCGGAGGGATTCTATAAAATCCTGAACCTTGTCAGTGGAACGCGCGTCCTGCCAGGCGCGGCGGATTTTCGGGCGTTGTCGCGTCAGACTGTAGAGGCGCTGAAATCCATGCCGGAATATCATCGCTTCCTGCGCGGCATGATCGTTTGGATGGGATATCGGAGCGTGATCCTGCCGTACAGCGAACCGGAGCGCATCGCGGGTAAGTCCAAGTATTCGCTGGGAAAAATGATTCGGCTGGCTTCGGATGCGATCTTTTCGTTTTCGCTGATGCCGTTATACATCGGGTTGAGCGCCGGTTTTACGTTCATTGTTCTGGCGTTGGTGCAAATGATTTATGTTCTGGTTTTATGGCTGACTCATCAGACGAACCGCATCGTGCCCGGCTGGAGTTCATTGATGGCGGTTCTGTTGATCGCCAGCGGTATTATCATGATTCTGCTGGGCTTCATCGGCGTGTATGTTGGATATATCTTCCAGGAAGTGAAGCGAAGACCAATTTATTTGATCCGCCGCTCGAAGTCGGAGGAATGAACGTGACGCGTCGAATCTCTTTTCCACTTTGGACGATTCCCGCGGCGCTCTTAATCGTTGTGACCGCGGCCTACGGTTTCTTCGCCGCTCAAGGCGGAATCCACTGGGACGATTGGGTGATGATGTGGGCGCCTGCCTTCCTCGGAAGCAAAGGTTTGGTTACATATTTTGCATCGAGCCGCCCGATCTGGGGAAAATTTTTTATCCTGACAACCTCATGGATTGGCTCCAATATTTTGGGCTGGCAGATTTTCGCGTTGGTTTGGCGCTGGCTGGCGGCGGTGGCATTATGGTGGGCGCTTCATTTGACATGGCCGCAAAAAACACGCGCCGTATTCTTCATGACGCTCTTCATTGTTTTGTATCCCGGCTTCATGGATCATTCCATCGTCATCACGTACGGGCATTTCTCGCTGATCTTTACGTTCTTTTTTCTCTCCATCGCTTTGATGCTCATCGGCGAACGCTACCCGCGTTATTACTGGCCCGCCATGATCGGCGGAATTCTTTGTTCGGCGATCAACCTGTTTACGCTCGAATATTATTTTGGGATTGAATTATTGCGCCCGCTGTTGCTATGGGTTGTGGTTTCGGAATTAACGCCGGAGAGAAAAAATCAGATCAAGCGAGTTGTCCTATCTTATCTGCCGTATGCCATCGTGCTGATATGTTTTGTTCTGTGGCGCATCTTCGGATTCCATTCGCAGGATTATGGGATTCGTTTAAGCGCAAACGGTGGATTTTTGCAGTCGCTGGGGAAAATACTATTTCCAATTCCCGGAGCAATCTGGACTTCGAGCGTGGGTGCGTGGTCGGAAATCTTTCAATTCCCATCGACCATCGACTTTGGAATTTTTCTTTCCATTATCTATGTCATTGTTTTGTTGGGATTCTTTGCTGGTTTGATTTTTTATGTTTCAAGATTGAAACTGTCGGAGCATCAAACTGACTCATCCGTATCGGACAAGAAAACGATTTGGCAATGGCTCATTATCGGCGGCTGCGCTTTGATCACCGCCGGGATTCCATTCTATATCGTCGGGCTTCAGATCCGCTTGGACTTTCCGGCGGATCGTTTCACTCAGCCCTTTGCTTTCGGCGCGGGTTTTATCCTTGCCGGATTGCTCGAATTGATCCCATCATTTTCATGGCGCACAACCATTGCATCCGTTTTGATCGCGTTGGCGATTGGATTGCAGATCCAGTATGGATTTACATTTCGACAAGATTGGAAACTGCAAGAATCATATTTCTGGCAATTGTTCTGGCGGGCGCCGTCCATTCAAGCGGGTACTGCGATTCTTTCCGATAACACGATCTTTCCCTACACCGACGACGATGCGCTGACCCTGCCGCTGAATTGGCTTTACGCGCCGGATCAAAAGAATGGATCGCTTCCCTACGCCCAAATATTTTACATCGTCAACGCTGGAAATGCTATTCCGCTGACTCCAAACATGCCTCTCGTCAAGACAAAGGATGTAGTCAGTTTCCACGGCTCGACGAACGCGGTGCTCGCCGTTCAATTCACACCGCCATCGTGCCTGCATATTTTGAATCCAACATACGATTCTGATCTGCCGCTCTCTCCGCTTTCAGGGCAGGCTTATAAGGCGCTCTCCGATGCCAGCGTTCCAGTGATTGGGCGCAAGGATGAAATGGCGCTCCCGCTTTCCAATCTAGCGTTGATCAAGCCATCCAATAGTACGCCTGCCGCGCTGACGAATCTTTTCGGGGCTGAACCCCTGCACAACTGGTGTTACTATTATGAAAAGGCGGACCTTGCTCGACAGCAAGGTGATTGGAGTCAAGTTGCGAAGTTGGGCGATGAGGCTTTTGCCGCTTCGTATCGCCCGGATGATCTTTCGGAGTACTTACCGTTTGTCGAAGCGTATGCCCGCTTGAATCGCTGGAACGACGCCAAGCAATTGACGCTCTCGGTGGCGGATACGATGCCGATCCTCGAACCGGCGTTATGCGGACTCTGGCAGCGTGTGGATGTGAACTCTTCCCTATCGGCGCAAGAGCATAGTTATATTTTGAAGGTTGAGCAACGCTTGCAATATTGTCCGGTTCATTGAGATGATCGAACTTTCTTATTCGTTTACTTTCCTTCGTCATGGCGAATCCGTCGGCAACGCGGAGGAACGCTTTCAGGGCCAATCGGATTTTCCGCTGACGGATCAGGGCCGCGTTCAGGCGCGCGCGTTGGCGGAACGCTGGCTGAAGGATGGAGTCAAATTCGATTTGGTGGTGACTAGTTCTCTGGTCCGCGCAAAAGAAACGGCGGAGATCATCGCAAGCATTTTGAAAATCCCCATGGAAATTGATTCGACTTGGGTCGAACGCGATAACGGTGAATTATCCGGTTTGACGCGCGAAGAAGTCAAGGAGCGATTTCCTGAAACCGGATTCAGAACACCGTACGATTCGTTCGGCGAAAGTGGCGAAGGTGATTGGGAACTTTATTTGCGGGCCGGCAAAGCCGTGCATGAACTCATCAAGCGTCCGGCGGGAAAATATTTGATCGTTTCGCATGGCGGCTTGTTGAATAAAGTGATGTACGCGATTCTTGGAATACCGGTGCAGGCGAATTCAAACGGTCCGAGCTTTCGATTCGAGAACACCGGCTTCGTGACCTTTCAGTATGTGCCTTCGCGGCATCAATGGCGGATGATCCGTCTTGAATCCCCTGAATAAAAATAATCTTGCAAGAGTTCGATCCCTTGCAAATTTCATAAGGAAATAAATGGCAACTCTAAAAATTTTATCGTTCGGCGCGGGAGCGATTGGCACGTATATCGGCGGCTCACTGGCGTTGGCGGGCGAACAAATTGTTTTTGTGGAACAACCTTCGGTGGCGGATGAATTGCGCCAGCGCGGCTTGCGCTTGAATCTGACGCTCGATAAGCGCCGCAAGACGAATCAAATCCTGGCGCTGCCTCCGTCGGCTTTCGTGATTGCGCCGTCGCTCGAAGAAGCCTTGCGTTACGGTCCGTTCGACGCGGCGTTGTTCGCGCTTAAATCATTTGACACTGCATCCGCTTTGGAAGGCATGAAGCCATTCGCTGAAAAAATCCCGCCGATTCTTTGTCTATCGAACGGCGTGGACAATGAACCTGCCATCGCCAATGCGCTCGGCGCGGATAAAGTGATTCCCGCGACGGTGACCAGCGCAATCGGTCGGCGCGGTTCGGGCGATATTGTATTGGAAAAATTGCGCGGCATTGGAATCGCCACTTCGCATCCGCTCGCGGACAAATTGCTGGCTTCCGCCAAATCGGCATATCTCAACGCCCAAGCCTTTTCCAACGCGGCCGCGATGAAGTGGTCCAAGATGCTGACTAACTTGATTGCGAATCCGACATCCGCGATTCTTAATATATCTGCCGCGGAAATTTTTGCGGATCGAAAACTGTATGAACTTGAAATCAGAATGTTGCGTGAATGTCTGGCGGTGATGGAGGCGCAAAAGATTCCCGTTGTGGATTTGCCCGCCACGCCGGTGCGAGCGTTGGCGTTTGCAACGCGCCTGCCGATGTGGATGTCGAAGCCATTGCTGGCGCGCGCCGCCGGCGCGGGACGCGGCGGCAAGATGCCGTCGTTCCATATTGATTTGTATTCCGGGCGCGGCAAATCCGAAGTGGAATATTTACATGGCGCGGTGGTGAGGGCTGGAGAAAAATTTGGAATCCCAACGCCGGTCAACAAGGTCCTGACCGAAACGCTGATGAAATTGACGAATAAAGAAATCCCGTTGGAAGAGTTCGCACATCAGCCGGAGAAATTTTTGGCGCTTTTATAATTGTCATTGCGAGCGAAGCAAAGCGAT
>DATCTP010000080.1:0-9098 GCA_036567885.1 Anaerolineales bacterium
AGCACTCTCGCCGGATGTCCACTTTACGCGCGGCGATGTCAGCGACCGACCCAAGTTGTGGACTCTGCTCCAGGAAGTGGACGTGGTCTATCACTTCGCGGCGCGCGTCTCGGTGCCGGAATCAGTTTTGTATCCGCGCGACTACAACACGGTCAACGTTGGCGGGACGGTGGCGTTGATGGAAGCCATGCGCGACGTCGGCGTGCGGCGCGTGGTGCTGGCTTCATCCGGTGCGGTATATGGCGATCTCGCCGAACAACCTTTGCGCGAGCCGATCACACCGAATCCGCGTTCGCCGTATGCCGTCTCGAAACTGGCGGCGGAATATTACGTCCGCACGATCGGACGCTTGTGGGGCATCGAAACGGTCAGCCTGCGCATCTTCAACGCGTACGGGCCGGGTCAACATCTACCGGCTTCGCATCCGCCTGTGGTTCCATACTTTTTGCGGCAGGCGCAACGCAGCGGGACGCTCGTGGTTCACAGCGACGGCAATCAAACGCGCGATTATGTTTACGTGGATGATGTGGTCAGCGCGATGGTAGCCGCTTCGACCGCACCAAACATAGACGGGTTGGTAATCAACGTCGGCTCGGGAATCGAAACGAGTCTTCGCGATCTGGTCAAAGATGTGTTGGATGCAACCGGCGGCAAACCCGAAGTGATCTATAACTCGCAGACCTCGGGCGGCGTCTCACGCATGGCGGCGGATTTGACTCTCGCCCAGGAGAAATTGAATTATCGTCCCTCGATCAAACTGGACGATGGCTTGAGACTCACGCTTCAACGAGACTCTAGATTTAAATAATTAAACACAAAGAACACGAAGATTTTTAATACATTTCCTTCGTGACCTTTGTGTACTTCGTGTTTAGAAAATGTCTCTCCCCCGTAACTTTTATAATCGTTCAACTTTGCAAGTCGCCCGAGACTTAATCGGCGCGCGGCTGGTGCGGATTCTGGACGATGTGAAGTTAGTTGGTATCATCACCGAAACCGAAGCCTACATCGGTGAAAAAGATTTGGGATGCCATGCGCACGTTGGAAAAACAAATCGCAACGCGGTGATGTTTGGTCCGCCGGGACACGCGTATGTTTATTTCACGTACGGCAATCATTGGATGTTGAACGCCGTAACCGAACGCGAAGGCTTCCCTGCGGCGGTGTTAATCCGCGCTATCGAGCCAATCGAAGGCGTGGAAATTATGTCGAAGCGACGGCATGGACGCGATACATTTGGCCCCGGCAAATTGACTCAGGCAATGGGAATTACCAAAAGCGAGAATGGAGTCGATTTAACGGAATCCGCCGTTGCCCTGAGCGAGTCGAAAGGTTCCGGCTTATGGATCGAAGCGGGAGTTCAGGTTCCCAATTCACGCGTGACGAAAAGTCCACGCGTGGGTTTATATAGTGTGCCAGAACCGTGGAAGTCAAAGCCTTGGAGATTTGTCGTCAAAGGCTGGAAAATTTAATCCACAGATTTCGCAGACAAAAAAATCTGTGTAATCTGTGGATGATAAGGAGTTGAAAAAATGGGTTTACTTGAAGGTAAAAACGCTTTGATCTTTGGTCTCGCCAACGAACGCTCGATTGCGTGGGGCATTACGCAGGCATTCAAGCGCGAAGGTGCGAACTTGGGAATCAGTTACGCGGGCGAAATGCTCGAACGGCGCGTCAAGCCGCTGGCGGAACAGGTCGGATGCAAATGGGTCGAAGAATGCGACGTGACGAAGGATGATCAGATCGCGTTGGTCGCGGAAAAAGCGGCAAAGCATTTCAGCAAGATCGATGTGCTCGTTCATTCGATTGCATTTGCGGGCCGCGATGAAATGAGCCGGCCATATTATCAGACCAGTCGCGAAGGTTTCAAGAATGCGCTGGATATCAGCGTGTATTCGCTCGTGGCATTGACGAATGCCTTTCTGCCGATACTGAATCCGGGTGCGTCTGTGATGTGCCTGACGTATTATGGTTCGGTAAAAGTTGCGCCGCATTACAACGTGATGGGCGTGGCAAAAGCCGCGCTCGAATCATCAACGCGATATTTAGCCTATGATCTCGGCTCGCAAAAAATTCGCGTCAATGCCATTTCGGCGGGACCGATCCGCACATTGGCCGCGGCGGGTGTGGGCGGCTTCCGCGATATGTACAAACACTTTGCGGATATGTCGCCGTTGCGTGAGAATATCAACATCGAAGATGTGGGCAACGCAGCAGTCTTCCTCGCCTCGGATTTGTCGAAGCATATCACGGGCGAAGTGTTATATGTGGATGGAGGTTTTAACACAGTCGGCGTGCAGATGAATTTGGACGCAAAAGAAAGCAGCGAGTAATCAGTACGGAACGCCGATAAAAAAATCGGCGTTCTCTTTTTAAGGTAAAATAATCTCATTATGTTCAAACGCAACGCCGCTCCTACTGACTCTGCACAACCTGTTCAGGCCGTGGAACGAATCACATCGGTGCTTGGACCGGGCGTCATCTGGCACGGCGCGATCAACGGTTCGGGCGGCGTCCGCATCGAGGGCGCGTTCGAGGGCGATATCGCTTTACGCGGCATGTTGGTGGTCGGCGAAACCGGACGCGTCACTTGTCAAAATGTGCGCGCCAACAATGTCATTGTCGCGGGCGCAGTGCGCGGCAACATCACAACTCAAAAATTGGAGATCCGCGGCACGGGTCGCGTTTGGGGCGATGTGGTCACGACCGCGTTCGTGACCGAAGAAGGCGCGTTTCTGCGCGGACAAATCCGGATGGAAGAAACGGTCGAGCTGGATCTGGAAGCGGCTCCCCAAGCGACGCCGAGTGAGGCGGCTCAAGCAGAGTCCATCGCGCAAACGCCGATTGTGATTCCACCTCCCGCTCCGAAAACACGCAAGAAAAAGAACGAGACTCCCAATCCATAAATAGCGGCACAACGATGTGCCGCTAAAAATTGTTTATGAAATACCGCGATTTGCAAATTCAAACTCAACGCGAATTCCCGTCCAACATGCGAACGGAGGGATTCGGCTGGCTGGTCCGCGCTGGATATATCACGCGTGAAAACGAAATCCTGCCGCTCGGCAAACAAGCTATTGAACATTTGAAACCATTGGCAAGCCAACCAAGCTTCATTTCAATTCTATCCTTGCCGGTTATCACAAATCAAAAGGAAACTTTCTTTCCAATCACAACTGGTTCGCTTGAAATTATCCATTGTTCATCTTGTGGATATACATCTCGCAAAGAAACGGCTCAATTCAAAAAGATTCCGTTTTCAACAGAACAGCAACTTCCAATCGAAAAAGTTTTAACGCCTGATTGCAACACAATTGAATCGCTGGCAAACTTCCTCGGTGTTCCTAAAGAGAAAACCGCTAAGGCTTTGATGTTCACGCGCATTGCCGATGGCAAGTTCGTTTTTGTTGTCGTGCGCGGCGACATGCAACTCAGCGAAGCGAAATTGAAGAAACTGATTGGAGATTTTCGACTCGCAACTTCCGAAGAAATTGCCAGAGCTGGCGCAGCCGCGGGATATGCTTCACCAATTGGATTGAAGAACACATTGATTGTTGTGGACAATCTCATTCCTAAATCTCCAAACCTTGTCGCTGGCGCAAATGAATCCGGTTTTCACTTGAAGAATACAAACTTTGGCCGCGATTACAAAGCCGAGATTGTCGCGGATGTTGTGATGGCAAATGCAGGCGATGCTTGTTTAAATTGTGGAAGCAAATTAGATTTAGTCAATACCGAATTGCTTGCCAATGAAAATAGTTATTATTTTGAAAATATTCTTCATGCGCTCGCCGAAACTTATCACGATGAGAAAGGTTTAACCTTTCCAAAAGAAGCCGCACCGTTTGATATTTATCTTATGCAGGTTCCCGGCAAAGAAATAGATACGCGCGCAAAAGCCGAAGAAATTTATAACGCACTGCAAAGCGCGGGGATCTCAGTTTTATTCGATGATCGCGACGAACGTGCTGGAGTTAAATTCAACGATGCGGATTTGATCGGCTGTCCAATTCGAGTCACAATGGGAGAGAAAAACCTGGCAAATGGAATGGTAGAATTAAAACCGCGTAAAGAAAAAGAAAATAGAATTATCCAAATAGATAATCTTGTAAAAGAAACCCAAAAAATAAAATGACATTTCAAATTCCCATGTCCTCTCCCGATCTGACCGACGCTGAACGTCAGGCAGTTCAACAAGTGCTCAACACGCCCAATCTCAGTATGGGTCATTGGATTCTTGATTTCGAAAAATCCTTTTGCAATTTAACCGGAGCGAAACATGCCATCGGTGTTTCATCCGGAACATCTGGCTTGCATCTGTGCGTGCGCGCGGCAGGAATCGGTGAGGGCGATTTGGTCATCACCACGCCATTCTCGTTTGTCGCATCATCGAATGTGATGTTATATGAAAACGCGATTCCTGTTTTTGTAGACGTGAATCCGAAAACCGGAAACATTGATCCGCAACTTGTATCGCAAGCCGCGCGCGATTTAGTCGAGGGCGGGAAGAAAGCCGACAAATGGCTGCCCCGCAAAGGGTCCGGGACGAAGCGCACGCTGAAAGCGATTTTACCAGTGGATGTTTTCGGTCAGCCCGCGGACCTCGATCCGATTCGCAAACTCGCGAATGAATTCAATCTGAAAATGATCGAGGATTCGTGTGAGGCGCTTGGCGCGGAATATAAAGGCAAGCCTGCCGGGATGTTCGGCGATTATGCGGTGTTCGCATTTTACCCGAACAAACAAATCACGACCGGCGAAGGCGGCGTGGTGATCACGTCCGATGATAAAGCTGCGAATATGATGCGCGCGTTTCGTAACCAAGGACGCGCACCCGGCGACACATGGCTTCAACATACATATCTTGGTTATAACTACCGGCTTGATGAAATGTCCGCTGCGCTGGGCACGGTGCAGATGACGCGCCTCGATGAGCTGCTAAACAAACGCGACCGTGTAGCAAACTGGTACACGGAACGACTCAGCGAAATTCCCGGCGTCGAGCCGCCCGTTATAGAGCCGTTCACGACGCGCATGTCGTGGTTTGTATATGTCGTTCGCTTCGATAAAAAGATCAACCGCGATGCGCTCGCAAAACGGCTGGAAGCACACGGCGTTCATGTCCGACCATATTTTCTCCCGATTCATTTACAACCGTATATGGCTGAACGCTTCGGTTATCGCGAAGGCGATTTTCCGATCACGGAAGATTTGGGCAGACGAGGCTTGGCGCTGCCCTTCTCCGGTGTGATGACGGAGGAGCAAGTGGAGTTTGTCTGCAATGCGATGAGAGAAGAATTAAGCAAGGTATAGGCATAAATGTCATTGCGAGCGAAGCGAAGCAATCTCCCATAATTAATAAACAATTGTCAGATTCAATCTTGAGATTGCCACGGCGCTCTGCGCCTCGCAATGACATTAAAACACCAACATGAACACCGGACTCTTTCAACCATCCAAACGTAACGGACTGCTGTTTCACGGAATTATATTAATTGTATTAGCAGTTCTTTCGGCATGGGGATTTATCAATCTTTCGCGCACCACCATCGGAGAAAACTTTGTCACATATCTTCTGGTTGGATTGATCGCCTTTGCGCCGGTGCCATGGATCGGTTACCGCGCTTATTCATTATTGCGCGCCGAATATGTTCTCAACCGCGATGGATTGGAACTACGTTGGGGCTTACGTGATGAAGCGATTCCGCTGAATGATATTGAATGGGTCCGACCGGGGAACGAACTAACTCATCCGCTACGATTACCATCGTTGTCGGTACCGGGCGCAATCCTCGGACTCCGCCGCCATCCCGATTTGGGCGTGGTCGAATTCATCGCAAGCGACCGGAAGAATCTTTTGCTGGTCGCTACTGCAAAGCGCGTCTTTGCCATCTCGCCGGCAAATCCGCTCGACTTCACCCAAACGTTTGCGCGCGCCATTGAACTCGGAAGCATCACGCCTGCGCAACCGAAATCGCTCTATCCTTCATTCATCCTTGCTGAGGCATGGGAAAATGGACTGACAAGATATTTATGGCTGGCATCTATATTTTTGAATCTTGGCTTGTTCGTGTGGGTTAGTCTCATCATTCCAGCGTATCCGCGCATTGGGCTTGGATTCAATCCTGATGGCACCGTGGACGCCGTGCCGTCCCTTCAACTCATCATTCTGCCGCTCATCAGCACACTTCTCGCGCTCACGGGATTCCTAACCGGTTTGTATTATTTCCGTTGGGAAAAGACGCGGGCAATCTCATTCATCCTTTGGATTTCAAGCGCATTGGAAAGCCTATCGTTCCTCATCGCAATCTTATTTATTCTCAGCGTACCTGTATGAGTTTTACAACCCAACTATTTCTCGGATTCATTCTCGCTATTTCAGTTTCATATCTCGCTTATCGCGTTCACAGCCTGAGCCGCGGCGGAGCCATTGCCGCCGCACTGGTTGGCACGATCATCTTTGGTTTGGGCGGATGGCAATGGTCAATATTATTGCTGGCGTTCTTTATTTCATCGTCCGCGCTGACGCGTCTCTTCAAAGACCGCAAGCGCGGAGCCAATGAGAAATTTTCAAAAGGCAGTGAACGCGACGCGGGTCAGGTTTTGGGCAACGGCGGACTTGCAACTATTTTTGTTTTGCTTAACGCAGTCTTTCCGCTTCATTCTTGGACGTGGATCGGATTCGCGGCGGCGCTGGCTTCGGTCAATGCAGACACGTGGGCTACCGAACTCGGCACATTGAATCCGAATCCACCGCGCATGATTATTGATTTACGAAAACGCGTCGAAGCCGGGACTTCGGGCGGGGTGTCATTATGGGGAACGATCGCGGCTCTTTTCGGCGCGTCCGTGATCGGCTTGCTGGCTGCGGTTCTTTATCCAAATGGAGATTGGTTGCTTTTTATTCTGGTCGCGCTCAGCGGTTTACTCGGCTCGCTCTTTGACTCATTGCTTGGTGCAACGGTGCAAGCCATGTACTTTTGTCCAAAAGATCAAAAGGAAACCGAAAAGCATCCGCTACATACTTGCGGCACAGAAACGATTCATATCCGCGGCTGGAAGTGGTTGAATAATGATTGGGTAAATTTTGGGTGCGGAGCGTTCGGCGTCATTGTTGCACAATTCGCAATGCGATTCTTTTCATAAGAGGCTTTCATCCATGCTAAAAAAGTTTGGTGTGGGTTCCATCTTCCTTGTTTGCTGCGTCGCCTTGATCGGATTAGGGCTGTTAGCTTATATCGGTTTTTACAATCGGTATTGGGCGGACGATTGGTGCTACAACTTGGATTTCAAAAACTTGGGAATTTTGGGAAGCCTTCAAGGATATTTCTTTACGGGGCAAAACGCGCTCAGGGGATATTCGACCAACCGTTATTCGCTGACGCTTTTATCCGGGCTTTTGTATATTCCCGGCATTGTAGGCGTGCAAATATTGACGGCGTTCGTGATATTGTTGTGGCTGGGTGGATTATTTTGGTTGTTCCTCAATCTTTCCAAACTATATGAGCCATTCCCAAGAGACGCGGCTTTTCCAAGTGCGGTGTTTCTATTATGTTTTATGCTTTACTTTTCGCCACAACGATTTCAAATCCTTGACTGGCGTTCCGGAGTTCATTACAGTTTCACAATCATCGCCGGAATTTTTCTTTTGGCGCTGATCACTTCACAAATAATCAGTGAACAAAACAGACAATTTACGAATTATGGGATTGCCGTTCTGGCTTTTATGGCAGGTGGATTATCGGAAACTGGTTGTGTGTATTTGTTCAGTGGAATGGTTATATTGCTTGGCGCGGCATGGATCGGAAAACGGAAGCGATGGAATTGGGCGCAACGATCCTTTCTCAGCATTCTGACAGCATGCATCGCCATCCTTGTATCCATGATCGTGCTGATCATTTCCCCTTCCAACGACCGGTATCAAACCATGTCGGTAAAATCTGCGAGTCTCGTATCGGTTCCTTTTCTTTCGCTGAGATTTTCTCTGGATTTCATCGTTGACTCATTCAAAAGCCTGCTGTTGCCGAATCTGGTTTTTATTGCTTTTTTTACAGCACTAGCTATTTTACAGGGAATACTTTTTCCCACCCCAAAACCTTCAACGCGTTTTAGAACCACGATGATTCTATTGGTTGCAACCGCCGCAATATCTTTTCTGTTGATCGCCGCAGTTCAAGCCCCAACGGTTTATTTCTACAATTCCGTGCCTGAGCCGCGCGCGCAATCTCTTTCGAGATTCACGTTGCTGATCGGGATGGCAATCATCGCATGGATCGTGGGCCGGTTAATCGTCGAGACATGGAGCGATCATAACTGGCTTTACATCACAGCAATCGTATGTATCACAGCATGTGGAATTTATACAGCGCGGTTGACGGTCAACAACCTGACCGAGTTGCAGTTATTCGAATTCCGCGCTCGCTTGTGGGATCAGCGAGATGCAGCGCTTCGGACGGCGCAAGCGCAGGGCGTGAGAAGAACAGATGCCATCGCCATTGATACGAAAGGCTGGGGCGTCGAAGATATGTTGATACCGGGGAAACTCATGAATGGTCAATGGGTGAGCAATTGCTTCAGCGAATATTACGGTCTGGACGCGGTGCGGGCGGTTTCACCGTAAATTGCCTTTGCGTTTCATCCAAAAAAGTGAATCAGCAAAATTCTCACGCCGATACCAATAAGCACAAGCCCGCCGATGATCTCGACGGGCTTGCCGAATTTCTTTCCAACGATTCGCCCAACACGCAGACCGATGAGCGAAAGAACGCCCGTGACCACGCCGATCAAAATGGCGGGATACCAGACAAATATTCCCAGCACACCCAAACTAACGCCGACCACTAACGCATCCACGCTGACTGCAATGGAAAGTAATATCATCGTCCAGCCGCGCGAGGGATCGGTGGAACGATTCGTTGTGCCGCGCATGGATGTGTAAATCATGTGAGCGCCGACGGAGACAAGCAAAACGAAAGCGATCCAATCGGTATAACTGCGAACAAGCGGTTGAATCGTTGCGCCTAACAGCCAGCCAATTACAGGCATAATCAGTACTTCACGAAAGTGTAACACAAGGTTGAAATTGAATGACATCTGTC
>DATCTP010000081.1:0-3572 GCA_036567885.1 Anaerolineales bacterium
GTTGTAATATTGTATTTTAGCGGCACAGGAGTCGCGGCGGGCGCTTGAACCACCGCGGGTGCTGCGGCTTGCGCGGTTTGGTTTGTTTGCGCACCTGGATTGCGCTGACCAAGAGAGTATCCGAGAATCAAACCCAAACCAAGTGCCATCACAACCATAAACGAATAAAAGTGGCCGCGCTTGAAAGTTACAGTTTCCTCCGGCTCCACAACCGGTTCCACAGGCGGAGTTGTCGGAGCAGGTGTTTTTGTTTTCGTAGTTTTTGTAGGCATGGGCGGATTATATCACCTGGAACACAAATCAAATTAGTACGTATATCCTATAAACCTATAGGAGGTAAAATGTCTGCAATGCACAAACATCATGTTCCGTGGTTCCTGTGGCCGTTTGCCATGCTCTGGCGTTTGGTCGCTACCATTGTCGGCTTGACAGGACGCTTTGTGGCCATGATCATCGGGCTGGTCTTCATCATCGTGGGTGCGATCATCAGCCTGACGTTGATCGGAGCCATTGTTGGAATCCCGATGGTGTTTATCGGCTTGTTGTTGTTCCTGAAAGGAATCTTTTAGCAAGCCGATCTATAAATTGTTCTAAAGTCCAAAGGAGGCGCTATGGCTTGGGAAAGAAAGATCAGCCGAACGGTACGTGTCCGAAACGATCAAACGCTCGGACAATTGGCGCGGCTCTTAACGATCATCTCGAATGCCGGTGGAACGGTCGGCGATATTCAATTGCTGACTGAAACCTCGCGGTCGGTGGTGCGTGATATTACGATTTATGCCGATGATGCCGAACAGATCGAGAAAATTGTCAAGGCAATATCCATCAATCCCGGCACCAAGATTCTCGAAGTGCGCGATGAAGTGCTGGAGCTTCATCAAAAAGGAAAGATCGCCATCCGTTCACGCTTCCCCGTCGATTCGATGACCACGCTGCGGCGCGTCTATACGCCGGGCGTCGCCGAAGTTTGTTTGAAGATCGCCAAAGATCCATCCATGGCGCGGCTGTATACCAGTGTGAGTCATATGGTTGCCATTGTTACCGACGGCACCGCCGTGCTTGGTCTCGGCGATATTGGTCCGCTGGCGGGTATGCCCGTGATGGAGGGCAAAGCCATGCTGATGGAATCGCTGGTTGGGCTTTCCGGCGTTCCAATCTTATTGAACACCAAAGACCCCGATGAAATCGTCGCCGCGGTGGCGGCCATCTCGCCGACCTTTTCTGCAATCCAACTCGAAGATATTTCTGCGCCGCGCTGTTTTGAAATCGAAGAACGTTTACAAAAGATGCTCGATATTCCTGTGATGCACGATGACCAGCACGGAACAGCCGTTGTTTGTTTGGCGGCATTGACCAATGCCTGCCGTCAAACCAATACGGATATCAATAAAGCGCTCATCGGTCAGATCGGTTTGGGCGCGGCGGGTTATGCGATTGCAGCAATGTTGATGAGACTGACGGGCAATCCGGTTCTGGGTGCGGACCTTTCAGCGGATGCCGTTAAACATCTTGAAGCCGCGGGCGGCAGAGTGTCCGGTTTGAACGAGATCATGAACGTCTGCGATATTGTCATCGCGACGACCGGCGCGGCAGGACTCATCAAGCCGGAACTGGTTCGCAAAGGACAAATCATTTTGGCGTTGTCGAATCCGAATCCGGAAATTGATCCGGATGTCGCACTCCAACACGGCGCGGCTTTTGCGGCGGACGGTCAGATGGTCAATAATGTTTTGGGTTTTCCCGGCATTTTCCGCGGCGCAGTGGACGCGTACGCACCTCGGATTACACACGAGATGTTACTCGCCGCGGCGCAGACGATTGCGGATATGACACCATCCGGCGAATTGGTACCAAGCCCATTGGATAAAACTGTGCACCGCGCCGTGGCTCGTTCCGTGGCGATGACGGCGATGCAGCAAGGGATTGCACGCGCCGAATATGTACCGTATACAGAAGAATAGAAATTGTAAGGACACGGCGCTTGCCCTGAGCTTGTCGAAGGGTCGCTGTGTCCCTATTTTTTATTTGTGTCCGTTTTTGGCGATCAGTTCTTTGAGCGTTACACCTAACCGGGTAATCCCTTCTCGAATCGTATCGGGCGATGAATAAGAGAAGTTGAGCCTCATGGTGTTGTCTCCGCCGCCGGTGGCATGGAAAGCTGCGCCCGGCACGAAAGCCACCTTGCGGTCGATCGCGATTTTGAGCACATCGGCTGAATCCATATATTCGGGGAGAATGCCCCATAGGAACATACCGCCCTGCGGATGAGTCCAACTTACTTCGGGAGGAAACATTTCCGACATCATCTCCAGCATTACATCGCGGCGTTCTCGATAAGTGGAGCGGATCGTCTTAACGTGTTCATCCAGGAAACCGCCTTTGCCCACTTCGTAGGCGACATATTGATTGAAGGATGCGGTGTGCAGATCGGCGCCTTGTTTGCACATCACCAATTTGCGGATTACTTGTTCTGGCGCAATGACCCAAGCCAAACGCAAACCCGGCGCGAGCAACTTTGAAAACGTGCTCAAATAAATCACATTTCCGCTGTAACAATCGCCATCGTAGCCGCGATATTGACTGTCCAACGCCACCAGCGATGGGATATGTTCGCCCTCGTAGCGCAACTGTCCATATGGATCATCTTCCACGATCGGGACGCCGTATTTGTCTGCCAACTCAATCAGCTTTTTCCGCCGCTCGAGGCTGAGCGTGACTCCGCTTGGGTTCTGGAAATTGGGCAAAACATAAATGAACTTCGGCCCGATGCGTAACGCGGCTTCGAGTTCATCTACGATCATACCGTTTTCATCGGTGCGTACTGGAATATATTGTGCGCCGTACGCATTCCATGCTTGCAAGGCTCCAAGATATGTGGGCGACTCCACTACGATGTAATCCCCGCGATTAATGAAAAGTCGCCCCATAAAATCCAGAGCCTGCTGGGAACCGGAGGTGATCAGGATGTTATCTGGCGTAACCGGCACGCTATATCGCGCCGTATGCCGCGCGATCATTTCGCGCAAAGGATGATATCCTTCGGTTGTGCTGTATTGCAAAGCCTGAGCGCCGAAATGATCCAGCACATAGTTGCAGGCTTCTCGAAATTCTTCGACTGGAAAAACGTCCGGGGCGGGCAGTCCGCCTCCGAAGGAAATAATATCGGGTTGCTCCGTCAATTTGAGCAATTCGCGGATCACGGAACTGCTCATTTGTTTTATGCGATGAGCATAGCGATATTCCCAGGGTGTTTGCATTCATACTCCTTAAGCGATGTAGGGCTTTGATGGAAATGGTGGCTACCGACAAAAAAGCCTGACAGGTATGGTTTTGCACCTGTCAGGCTTGCTGACTTCACCGCATAAAAATGCTTGGAAGGTCTATAGCCAGAATTTCCATCATGGCGTACTTATCTTACCTTTTTCCTATCACCATTACAAGGTCAAACCAACCTACAATCGGATGACAATTGTCAGGTTATTGGTGCGATCCCTTAGCTGGACTTTATCCATTTGAACAAATACAAAAAGCAGGATAAGCTAAAGCAAAAACTCTGCCTAGAGGTTGCTTAT
>DATCTP010000082.1:0-4629 GCA_036567885.1 Anaerolineales bacterium
ATTTAAACAAACACAGATTTCTCGATTTTCAACTGAATCAACAATCTGATATGTATCACCATCAAACTGCGATAGGTAATATCTTTGTGAGCCAGTGTATCTTTGAATTGAAGATGAAAAGAAAGTCAACGTCATATCAAAGCCTGTTCTGCGAGATTACTTGCTGCAACTTTTGTATGTAGATCCAAAACCAAATCGTAATTCCAAAATCTTACAAACGATTTTATTGAAACAAAAGCGTTCATAGAGATTTTGTTTTCAAATTCTGATTGCCTTTGATTGTCTGCCACAATATAAAAATTTGTCCTAAAGTCTTGCAACTCCACAAACTTTAAGAGCGAGTTATAAATATCCGTTGAATGTTCAATCTCAAAAAGCGAGCTTGGATATTTTCTCGAATTGAACCAAGCTACATCAATAGTTTGTGCTTTTCGTAAAACATCGGCATAAGTAAAATCATAAATTTTTGAAAGCGTTGTAACATCGCCCAATTTCTTCTTAGCATAAGGTTTATTTTTATCTTGGGCAGGAACGAAGGTTTGAAAACCTTTCAAGTTTCCAATCTCGGCAACTAGTCCTTGAAAAAAGTAATGGGAATATTCTCTTTCTTTAGCTTGTGTTCTTTCGCCAGAAAATAAAGCAAGGACTTTTTCTTTTTCAGAAGTTAAAGCCCAAAGCCCTGATCGAATTTTGAAGAACTCATCATGCTCTTGAACAATTCTTCTGATAGTGGCAAAAGGAGTTTTTGTTCCCCATTTGCAATCCGGGATTTTAGGCGCGGTTTGATACAACTGTCCAAGTGTGGCATATCCACCATTTTGTTTCATTGCTAGAATAACGGCTTCATGTTGTTTCATAGCCTAATCTCCATGTGCCTACATTGCGATTGAATATTCTTGACCCAAGACTTTAATATCATACCAGCAATCATCACATATATCTACAAGTTCATCAGCACAACCTTCCTCCCAACAAATTATTTTATGGCATCGCTCACATTCCCAAAGTTCGCCTTCGCAAGCAGAATGATTTGTGCTTTGATATCCAACGATTCGATCTCCATCCCATTTTGTTTTTGTCGGTTTAAATTTTGGGTACATCTTTTTCATAATCAAATATTACCTTTCTGACTTTGATAATTCTACACACTTTGGTAACATCGAATCAAACAAAAAGACGAGCCAAGCGACTCGTCTTTCGTTTATTCTTTGCCGTGAATTATTCAATCATTTCCTGCCATACCTTGCCCGATTCTCGGCGGCGCGTTTCGTCCGTTTCTCAGGGATCAGATTAATCAGTGAGCGCAATGCTTCATTGACACTTTGCGAGTCTGAAAAATATTCCCGCACATCAGGCGCCAGCAGGATGGTCCCTTCTGCCAAAGTGTAATGATTGACAACCGTGTTTCCATCGCTTTGACGTACACGCACGGTGTATCCTTTCTCCAGAGAACGATAATATTTTCCGCGCTCGGCTTTGCTGAAATCGTATTCAGCCTGCATGTCATCATCCTTCGTTTTCTTAGTTCGTTTCATATCTTTTTCTTTCACCGCCGGTCGCTTTTCGGCAACTGATCAAGCGGATTCTATCGTTGCGTTCTGTGTGAACGACAACCAGTAAACGACCTTGTATGGAAATTCCAATGGATACGAACCTTTCTTCGTCTTTTGAATGGATAGGGTCTGATATGGTAGCGATCCTGGGATCGTTGAAGATGGTCGCGCCTTCTTCAAAGCTGACATCATGCTTCTTGAGATTGCTGACTGCTTTCTCTTCATCCCATTCAAATTCTGGAGTTTCCATAACGCATATCTTCCCAGATTATACCCTTTGCCTGATAGCACTAAAACCCAAGTTCTTTCAAATTCTGGTCTTTGGATTTCTTTCCGCTCGCGCCGAGCAATTCCTTCCAGAAGTCATCATCGTATCTACGTGACTTGACCGGCAACGGCATCGGCACGCCCCAACCTAACAGCAACACTTCTTCCTTGGGTTGCAGCCGCGCCAACATGCCGCGCAAGGCTTCGCGTCCCGAAAGTCCCGATAGCACGGCATGGATGTCATCGTCATCGCCCAGCCAGCCGCTGATGCGCGTCCCCAACTGCGACATGACCTCATCGTAAATCTGCGACGGGCGCTGGTCAATCACCAACAGCGTCACATAATATTTTCTCAATTCACGCGCGATGGTCGCGAACGTGGTCTGCGATGCCATCTCGCGATTCAATAACTTGTGTGCTTCTTCGATCACGATGACCAACTGCTTCGGCTCATCCTTACCGGTTGAGCGGTATCCGTTCGTTTTCTTTTCCCACGCTTCGCGGATTCGCCGCGTCAACAAGTTCGAGACAAACAAATAATCCAAATCCGTCTCGAACTCGCCGAACGACAGCACCACATGCCCTCCGCTTTCGAGCGCGCTGATGATTTCATGAATCGAATCCGCGGCGGGCTTGGCGACGATGTATTGCTTGTTGAACAAGCGCCGCAGTTTATTTTGCAACGCCTCCGCCGCCATCACATTGACTCCGTGGACGTTCGCCCAAGCCGCCACACTGCCATTCGCCGGAATTCTCTTGCCGTCTTCAGTGGTGATGACTTCCTGAGTCATGGCTTTGAATTCACTGAACCAAGCGTGCTTGAACGAATTCCATAACGCATCGAGCGTGGTTGCCGTGGTTTCTTTCAAATCCAATTCGCGACTCAGCAACTCGATGTCTGATGTGGAAACATCGCTCTCGGAAATCTCCAGATTGAAGTCGGGCGCGCTGCCGCGAATCTTTGCTCCGCCTCCGAGTCCTACCACGCGCACCTTCGTAGCGAACTTGCTTTTCAACCCCACCACGCGCAGGCCCGTGTCCGAAGCCGTATCGTCGAATCCATATTCGTTGTGCATGTCGAACACCAGCACCGACGATTTGCCGTAGTGCATCAGCCCGGCTAAAACAACACGCGTCAAAAACGATTTGCCGGTTCCCGTTGCGCCGAATATTCCCGACGAACGCTGGACGAATTTTTCCAAGTCAATGCAAACCGGATGATTCTGTTCGCGGGTATATCCGATGACAAAGTTCTTATCGCTCGGTTCGCCGAAGATTCCGGCGATGTGTTCCGCCCGTGCCATTTCCACCGATGAATGATGCGGCGGCACGGTCTTGACCGGCAGCGGCTTCGGGTCTTCGGGATTTTCCTCGCGCCATTTTTTATACTCCGCTGAAACGGGATCGGGTCCGATATCCTGCATCAACGCCGGAAGGATTTCAAGATTCGTATACAGCGTTTGTCCGTGCAGTGCCTTCGCAATCGAAGCGGGCAAACGCGCTTCGGATTGCTCATCCGCAAAACGCGGGTCGGTCGCGCCGAGTTGGATGTCGGTGACCAATCCGTAATAGCGCCAGTTGGAATTTTCGATGACTACGAATGCGCCTTCCTGCACTTCCTGCGCCGGAACGGTGAGCCGCGCCCGAAACGATTCCTTCAGCCCCCCGCCGATGATATAACCGATGATGGATTTTAGATTTGAGATTTGAGATTGTTGATTGTTTAGCATGGTAACCTCACGACCTTAAATGTGCTCTCGCCGTTTTGATGGACGCTGTAAAAATTGCGACCAGTTCGTCCGCTTCTTTCATTAAGTCCTTCAACTTCTCGATTGGAACGATGTTTGCTTCTTGAAGGATTTCCATCCAGTACAGACATTCATCTGCTTCTTCCAGGGAAATACCTGCTTTAGCGATAAAATCTGCTTTCGACTTTCCGCGGCACGCAGCTCGATAATTTGCTCCGACCGACATACCTGAACGCAACAGTTGATTTCCGATTGTCCTTGCAGTGGATGTGCCCGGCAAAGACTCAACCAGCTTGATCACGCGCAAGCCAAACTGTTTTGTCCTTCGCTTTAAATCTTCTTCGTTCATCCAAGACTCCTTTGCCTTCCCTCAATCTAAAATCATCAATCGCAAATCCAAATTATGCTTCGTGTCCCTTGTGTCCTTGGTGGTTAAACAATCTCTCCTAATGCGCCGAGAACACTCATCAGCGTTGGATAATCATCACGCAATAGCGTAATCAATTCCTGTATGGCATCTTCTTTCCACTTTCCATTTTCTTTCTGCGCCCTGCTGACTTGTTGAATATGCGCGGCTAGCACTTCGCCAATCGGCGCATCCTGCGAACGCAGAACATGGCGGAAATATCCGAACCGGCCCGCATTGGTAAACCGGATCAAATCCTTATCATCGCACAAATAGATCACATCCAAACTCAGCGGCGGACGCGGCGGCAAAAGATGAACGATCTTTCCGTCCTGTTCATACCCCATCGTCAATACCGACATTTCCACCGGCACGATGCGCCGCTCGCGGTTGTCACGCAACACTTCCTCGCTGACGTTATCCGCCGTGACGAGTTGTCGCACCAAGCCGTCATCGTCAATGTGAATATCATAGATCAAGCCATACACCTGATAGCTTTCGCTTAATGGCGCGCGCACCAACGCGCCAAAGGCAGGCGCATCCAATTGGTTGACGCGGCATCCGGCGATAAAGCCGGTGGTGCCTGCGCGCAGTAATCGTCCGATTTCGATTTGTGCTGACATAATTTCTCCTTTGCCCTTCGACCCCCTCCCAG
>DATCTP010000083.1:0-4093 GCA_036567885.1 Anaerolineales bacterium
CTTTTTTGACTTCAAATACTTCTCTGCCCTGGTAGTGCCCGCACTTCGGGCAGACCGTGTGAGGCAGGCGCATTGAACCACAATTGGAACACGCGACCAAATTGCGAGCTTGCAACGCATCATGGGAGCGGCGGCGGTCGCGGCGGCCCTTGGAATGTTTGCGCTTGGGATGTGGGGTCATGACTTTCTCCTTTACATACAATGGACGGGCAAACGCCCGTCCAAATAGTTTTTAACGAAGCGGGCAGATTATAGCGGTAGAAGGCAGTGACGTCAAGCCTGAAACGTTGTAAAATCAATCACATGGAAGTGCAGATCGCCGTCGCGAAAGTTAATAAATATGCGTCGCTCGAAAGCGGCGATACGCTTGAAGTTATCGAACGTCCGAATGGTGGATTGTCCGTCGTGCTGGCGGATGGCCAAACATCGGGACATGGCGCAAAGGCTGTCTCGATGATGGTCGTCCGCAAAGTGATCGGGCTTCTCGCCGAAGGCGTACGCGACGGTGCGGCGGCACGCGCCGCCTCTGACGCGCTGTACACGGATAAAAAAGGAAAAGTCATTAGAACGCTAAACATCGCCTCGGTGGATTTGCACAGCGGAACCATCGTTCTGACGCGAAACAATCCCTGCCCTATTTTTGTCGCACGCGGCGAAAAAACAGATTGCCTCGGCGGAGAAAGTGTTCCACTTGGCACTTCGCGCGATGTCCGCCCCATCATTACTGAGATGGAAATTGAATCGGGTTTAACGGTGATTATTTATACGGATGGATTGACGCATGCCGGTGAACGGCGCGGGCATCCGATGGATGTGTGTGAAGTGATCGAATCGCTACTGGAAGAACAGGAACCCGCTCCGCAAGAACTCGCCGATGAACTACTCGGCTATGCAGTCAAACTGGACGAAGGGCGGCCCGCCGACGACATCAGCGTACTTGTCCTGAAGGTGGCTCCGCACAACGGCGACGAAGTCCGCCGTATGACCGTGCGGCTTCCCATTTCGTGATGAACGAAAAAGAAGAACCTGACAGTAAAAGATTCCTGATTGGAGTGGTCGGACCGTGCGGCTCTGGAAAATCCACACTTATCTCAGGGTTGGAACGCGAAGGTTTCCGATGCCGGCATATCGCGCAAGAACATTCTTATGTTCCCTATATGTGGAAGCGGATTACCAATCCCGATTTACTGATCTATCTAAATTCTTCCTTTGAAGTTTCCACACAACGCCGAAAATTAAACTGGAACGAAGCAGATTACAAGGAGCAATTGCACCGTCTCGATCACGCTCATCAGCACGCCAACTTAATTATTGAGACTGATCCGCTTTCGCCAGCAGAAATATTGGAGCGTGCGCTTGCCTTTATCAAATCAAAAATTCAGGCATAATTGGTGCGACAGTTTCTGTCCGATTTCCACTGACAAGCCCGTACTTTCAGAGTATAATCACGCCCGCGCCAGCGAAAAGCTGGTATTTTTATGGCTCATCCAAAGCCATGCTCGATGGAGTAAACGATGTCTCGTAGCCGTAATATTTGGTTGGTTGTAATCATTCTGCTCATTGCTTTTTCGCTCTGGGTTGACTTGAGCAAAACTATTACGATCACCAACCCCATAAATGATAAATTGCTTGTTAATCTCAACACAGATATCCACCTTGGTTTGGATCTGCGCGGCGGGCTTCAAACTTTGCTTCAAGCAGATGTGCCCAATTGCGCAGCCGTAGATCCAAATGAACTGAATGTGACTCGTCAAATCCTAGAAAGCCGCGCCAATGCATTGGGCGTAAGCGAAGTCACCATGCAAGTTGCAGGCAATTGCCGCATCGTAGCCGAATTTCCCGGTATCAACAATCCCGAACAAGTCGTAGCCTCTTTGCAGCAAACCGGTCTGCTTGAATTCGTGGACATGGGAAGCAATCCGGTGGCCATCGGCACGACAGTTAAAACAGATTATGGACAAACCTCCGCGACGCAACCCACCACAACCGGCACTGCCCAATCTGCAACTACTACGCCCAATGTGACCGCGACCGCACAATCGACAGCCACTGCGGCGGCCACAGCCACATCAGCCGCGAACGCTACGCCTTCCGCGACAACTCAACCCTCTGCCACTCAAACTACTCCAGCCACCGTTTATCACACGGTGATGACGGGTGCGGCATTGGATACCGTGGGTGTTCAAACCAGTTCGGTCGGTCAATATGAAATTGCCTTCACATTAAAAGCCAACGGGACTCAGGTCTTTAGTGATTACACATCGTCACACGTCGGCCAATATCTTGCCATTGTGCTTGACAAAAAAGTTATCTCTGTCCCTGTGATCAACTCCGCCATCACCGGCGGACAAGGCGTGATCCAAGGGAACTTCACATCAGACACTGCAAACGCACTCGCAGTGCAATTGCGCTATGGTTCATTGCCAGTGCCGGTGAAAGTCGTTGAAAGCGAAACCGTTGGCCCAACCCTCGGCGCAGAATCGGTGCGCAAGAGTCTGCTCGCAGGAGGGATCGGCTTGGCGGTTGTTATTCTCTTCATGGGATTGTATTATCGCCTGCCCGGTATTGTGGCTGATTTCGCTTTGGTAACATACACCTTGATTTCCTTGATGCTCTTCAAGGTTATCCCCATCTTCCTGACTTTGCCCGGTATTGCTGGTTTCATCCTTAGTATAGGAATGGCAGTGGACGCGAATATTTTGATCTTCGAGCGGCTCAAGGAAGAATTGCGCGCGGGTCGAACGCTGCGCCAAGCTATTGATCTCGGCTGGAGCCGTGCCTGGCCATCTATCCGTGATTCAAATTCATCCACGCTGATTACGTGTCTCATTCTTTACATCTTCGGTAATACTTTTGGTGCGAGCATGGTGAAAGGTTTCTCCATCAACCTTGCATTGGGTGTGGTGATTTCTTTGTTCACCGCCATCATCGTCACGCGGACCTATCTGCACGTTGTGCTTGACAACTTGAAGCTGGATGAACATCCGAACTGGTTCGGGTTGTAGGAGTTTTAAATGAACATTATTAAGAATCGTTATCTCTACTTTCTGATTTCCCTGCTCGTGATTGTACCGGGAATCATTTTCATGGCGATCCACTGGGTTAGCACCAAAGAAGGTCCGCTCGCTCTGGGCATTGACTTTCGAGGCGGCTCCCTGCTCGAGGTCCAGTTTAGCGGGGCGCTTCCTTCCACCAGCGATGTTCAAACGGTCTACAACGAATATCAGTCCACCACCGGTCAATCGTTGGGGGATTCGATCATCCAACCGCTCGGCACCAATGCCTATTCGATCACATCCAAGCAAATTGACGACGCCACGAAAGGCAAGATCGTCGCCGCGATGCAATCCAAATTTGGTTCAACGGTGACGGTGTTAAACTTTACATCCGTTTCCGCTTCGGTCGGCGCGGAAGTGACCAATGCCGCCGGCTTAGCCATCCTTGCTGCCGCGATCTTCATCATTCTTTATATCTGGTACGCATTCCGCAGCGTGGAACACCCGATCCGCTATGGCACCGCCGCCATCATCGCCATGTTCCATGATGTATTCGTTGTGCTCGGCGTCGAAGCCATGCTCGGATATTTCCTGCATTGGGAAGCAGACTCGCTGTTCCTCACCGCATTACTGACCGTGATCGGCTTCTCCGTTCACGACACCATCGTGGTATTCGACCGCATCCGTGAAAACGCCAATATTTACCGCCGCGTGGATTTCGAGACCCTCGTTAATCACTCCGTCGTCCAGACTCTTGACCGTTCGATCAATACTCAACTCACCGTGATGTTCACGTTGTTCGCGCTCGCTTTATTTGGAGGCGATACCACGCGTCACTTTGTGATCATCCTGCTGGTCGGTATCTTCAGCGGAACCTATTCATCCATCTTCAACGCCTCACCGATCTTGGTGGTTTGGCAAAACCGCGAATGGAGAACTTGGTTCGGGGGAAAAAAAGCTGAAGCGCAGTTCTAGAGAGTATCGAAGGATCAATTGCTTTTCTAAGAGCGCATCAATTTCGATGCGCTCTTTCATAATACAAATTACTTCATCAAAGGTTTTCTAATTGGATTTGTCATCGCGGCATTAGCCGCTTT
>DATCTP010000084.1:0-3760 GCA_036567885.1 Anaerolineales bacterium
GCCGATCATCGCATCGATCATCCGAAGGAAGTTTTGAAGGAAGGCGAAGTGCACACCCTGCGCGTCATCCGCATCGACACCGACCAGCATCGCATCGGCCTCAGCCTTCGCAAAGTCAACTCCGGCGCGTACGCCGATAAAGATTACAAGAAACTCATCGAAGAATACGGGCACACTGAGACCGACGAAGGGGAAACCCCGGAAAAATAAAACAAGAGCGTGGCGTTCAATGCCACGCTCTTTCCAACTATGGAAAAAACATTCATCATCGATTCGCATTGTGATCTGGCATGGAACATGCAAAACTACGGGCGTGATTATACGCGCTCCGCGGCGGAAACGCGCCAACTGGAAAAAGGCACCAGCGTCCCCGAACACAACGGCGATAGTTTGATCGGTTGGCCCAATTATCAACGCGGCCGCGTCGCCATTGTCTTTTCGACGTTATACGCCTCCCCGCTCCGTCGAAAGATGGAAGATTGGGATAAGGTCTTTTATTCCAACTTTGAAGAAGCCCACCGCGTCTATCTGGACCAGTTGCGGCGCTACCATCAATTGACCGACTCCAAGCCCGATCATTTCCGCCTCATCCTCAACACCAAAGAGTTACGCAATCACATGGATGAATGGAGATTGCCCGAAGAAACGAATCATCCGGTCGGTTTGATTCCGCTGATGGAAGGCGCGGATGGCATCCGCTCGACGGATGAATTGGATGAATGGTATGAGTTGGGATTGCGTCTGATCGGCTTATCGTGGGCAGGCACGCGTTATGCAGGCGGCACGCGTGAACCGGGACCATTGACTGAAGACGGTCGCCGTTTGCTCAAGGCGATGACCGATTTCAATTTCACACTCGACCTGAGTCACATGGATGAGCAATCCGCGCTGGAAGCATTGGATTTGTACGAAGGCCCAATTGTCGCCTCTCATGCCAATTGCCTTGCGCTTTTGCCTGAATTCCCCACCAACCGTCATTTATCGGATCGAGTCATCCGCGGCGTGATCGAACACGATGGGATCATCGGTATCATTCCATTCAACGCTTTTCTGAAGAGCGGCTGGTCACGCTCAAAGGGCAGCCGACGCGAAGAAGTGCCTTTGGATGTGGTCGCGGCGCACATGGATCATGTGTGTCAGTTGGCGGGAGATGCGCGGCACGTCGGCATCGGTTCCGATTTCGATGGCGGGTTCGGGGTACAGTCGGTGCCGCCGGAGATTGATACGATTTCCGATTTGCAAAAGTTGATTCCGCTGTTGGTCGCGCGCGGCTATTCGGAATCGGACGCGTCGAACATCCTCGGCGGCAACTGGCTTAATTTCTTGGAGAAAAATCTTCCGTTATGAACGAACCGAAGGAAAGTTCCGCTTCCACTCCCGTTGATACGACACCGCGCCCGGTGGAACCGTCGCGCTTACGCGTACGCGTTGGATTGATCGTCACTTTGTTCGGGCTTTTTGTTTTCATCCTCGGCACGAAACCGGTTTGGTTCAATCTGGAACACAGCCCAACGGTTGGGTTTGTCAAAATTTCGGTCTTCCTCGTTGGACTGGCAATCATCTGCGTCGGTGGATATACCTGTTTGTGGGGTTTGTGGAAAGGAATGGAACGTTCGATTGCCGCAGATATTGGCTTGCGGTTGGTTGCAACGGGCTATTTGATCTCGGTCTTTTCCGGCATGGCGGATATATTCGGATTGGGATCGCAAACGCTTCCGCAAGTTCCCTATTTTGGACCGATCCAAGCGGCGGGGGTTTTGATCGGAGAGCTCGTCATCGCGGTCGGATTCTTGATGCTCGTTCCGTACGGTTCGCTTAGAAAATAAACAATCACTCCCCTTTTCTCAAAATCAAAGCCGTGTTGCACAACCAGTGCCAGCAATTCTTTTCCGGATTTGCTTTTAGAATTCACCCCTTTCCCAACCATGACAACAATCATATGGCTCCGACAATTTGTTGACGCAATTCTGCCCCATCAGGAACGTTTTGCGTTGGGAAAAAGGGTGGAACCGGGAGAGGTATAGGATGGATATAGGATGGATATAGGATCAGTATAGGTTGATCAACGTTTCCCACCCCTAATTGCTACGCGAAAGCAAAAGAACAGAAATTTCCAACTAATCGGTTTCCTAAATTATTCGTTCTTTTCTCAAAATCAAAACCGTATTGAGCGACAGCAAAAGCATCAAGCCGACATACGAGGCGATCTGAACCCGCGTGCCGCTGAAGCCCTCATCAATTCCGTTATACGTGACCCACAGAATGAACAGCACATTCCCCGCGATGGCAACATATTTGAAGAGATCGTAAATACTGCTATTTTTCATTTTGCACCTTTGATCTTATGAACGGATCATCGTTAAGAGCATCTTGAATTTCGTTTTGGCTTTGACCCCATGCGGCGCATTCGCAGGCAGGATGATGGCTTCGCCCGCGCTTAAATCGTAAGGTTGGCCCGCTATGCGGATCTCCGCCTGCCCATCGAGCAGATGAAGGAGAGCGTCGAACGGCGCAGTGTGTTCGCTTAATTCCTGCCCCTCATCGAATGCGAACAGCGTGACATTTCCTGCGTCCGCTTTGGTGATCTGGCGGCTGACCACCGAGCCTTCTTGATAAGAAACCATTTCGACGAGTTTTAGGATTTGCGATTTGGGAGCTACGGACATTATTCACCTCTATGATTTGATCTCAAAATCAAAATCGTATCGAACACCAATAAAAAGAATTGATTCACTTTATGATGTAGTATACATCATGAGATTGGGGAGCCTGGCGGGAATGTAAACTCAGAGGCATGTTGATATCCGCACTTGTAGTTCAATGGATACAACTTTATAATCTATTCACAACAGGGATGAAGAGGCTTTCAAAGAATTCTTCTTCCGACATTGAGTTGGAGAGAAATTATGGACAATGACCCGTTGCAAACCGCTATTGACTTGATCCACTCTGGGCAAAAGCAGCGCGCGCAGAAGGTCTTGCAGTTAATCTTGAATGAAGATATACATAATATCTCCGCCTGGTTTTGGTATGTTGAGACCTGCGCAACAGCAGAAGAACGTCTTCCAATCCTTTATACGTGTGCCAGATTTAATCCTGACAATGCCCAAGTCAAAACAGTTTTGGACGCTTTGAGAAAACGGCAAACACGATCCGACCCAACGTTGAGAAGTGCATCAGAACCGGTTGAAAATGAATCAAAAGCCGCAGTCAATTTAGTTTCAGGAGGGATATCGCAGGTTGGTCAGAAACTTGCAATCGTTGAACGAGCTCACGAAGAAACTCCAAAAGTACAACAACCAAATAAAAAGGCAATGAAACCAACCGCTCTGATCATGTGGTCGATAGCCGGGATGTTGATGGTTGCTTTTGCTATATTGGTGGTGTATGAAATAAATTCAACTCCTGCGGACCCGACCTCGCATCGCTTCACCCAACCCATCGAATATTATCTGTATGTTCCCAAAGCCTATGAACCAAGTCATGCATGGCCGCTCTTTATTGGCATCCACGGTTCCGGAGGCACTGGGTTGGATTGCTGGAATCTTTGGCAGCCTTATGCGGAACGAGAAGGATTTATCCTGCTTTGCCCTACAATGCCGGATGAAGGCGGTGGATGGTTGCAAACAGATGGTGAAACGTATACCTGGGCAGCAATCAGTCAAGTAACAAGCCAATATAACATCAGGCCGCGTTATTTTCTGGTTGGTTTCTCGGCCGGCGCTGCATTCGTGCAGGGTTTTTGTTTGCACTATCCACG
>DATCTP010000085.1:0-2659 GCA_036567885.1 Anaerolineales bacterium
TGATATCGCGCGGCGCGGATAAGAATTGTTGAATAGCTTGATAGCGAACCGCAAACCAGTATTGCGCCGCAACTAATCCGCCTGTGAAGCGATTGGAGACCGGGCTGAAAAAACCGCCAAACGCCAGCGCCAAAATTCCCCCGACAATCAAAAAAATAATAGTGGTTTGCAACGAGCGAGAAAACGAATCTTTCATTTATTATATTTATTGTAAAAGCGCACTAGAATTCTTGCAAAAGCGAGTATCAAATATTGTGGCGCGTGGAGCCGCGTTCCAAGCCAACCAAAAGCCGGCTTAAGTGATCAAAGTTTTCATACATCAATGCCGCGCCGCGCACCACGCAAGTCAGCGGATCTTCAGCGACCCACACGCGCAATTTAAGCTCATCGGTCAAACGGTCCGCAAGTCCTTGAAGTAACGCGCCGCCGCCCGCCAGACAAATTCCAATATCCATCAGGTCGGCAACAATTTCAGGTGGGATTTCATCCAACGCATCGCGCACGGTATCAATGATTACTTGGACCGATCCAGCCAGCGCCTCACGAACTTCCACGGATGAAATCTCAACGGTCTCCGGCAAGCCGGTTACAAGATTTCGTCCGCGCACTTCCATGGTTTTTTCCGGTTGAAGCGGGTAGGCGGAACCGATTTTCCATTTCACTTGTTCAGCGATACCTTCACCGATCAATAAGTTGTATTTATTGCGTACGTATTGGACAATATCCTGATCCATTTCATCGCCGGCAACTCGCAGCGAACGCGACGCAACCACGCCGTTCATGGACATCACCGCGACTTCGGTGGTACCGCCGCCGATATCCACAACCATCGAACCGCGAATATCGCCGATGGGCAGACCTGCTCCGAGCGCCGCCGCGATCGGCTCCTCGATCAACATAGCTTGGCGCGCACCGGATGCCATCACCGCATCATAAACCGCGCGCTTCTCAACTTCCGTTACACCGGTCGGAATTCCAACCACCACACGCGGCCTTGGCAACGGCACAACGCTCTGTTCATGGACTTTGCCAATAAAATATTCCAGCATCACCTGCGTCACATCGAATTCCGAAATCACGCCATCGCGCACCGGTCGGACAACCAGCACATTACCCGGCGCACGCCCAACCATTTCCTTGGCTTCCAATCCAATGGACAAAGGAAGACGCGATCTCTTATCTATGGTTACCCAAGAGGGTTCATTTATAACTATACCCTTGCCACGCACGTGAACAAGGGTGTTCGCAGTGCCCAGATCAATGGCGATGTCTAATGAAAACAGGCCTAGCAGCCAGTCTATGGGGTTGAAGGCCAAGGTAAAAGGCTCCTCGATGAGAATCTATGCAAACCTGGGGCTTGCTGAATCTATTATATCATACCGTAAGCCCCTGCCATCGAGGAACTCCGCGAGCGCGAATGGGTTACAATGTCAGAATGAAAAAATTCTCACCCATGCAGGAGGAAAATTGGCCAACATTGCGTTCGTAGTAGACAGCACCGCTTATATCCCCAACGACCTATTGAAACGATACAACATTTCGGTTGTTCCGCAAGTGCTCGTCTTTGGCGATCAAACCTATCGGGATGGAATCGATATACAGCCGGACGAATTTTATGCGCGTTTAAAAACCACCAAGGTGATGCCCACCACTTCACAAGTACCCATGACGGAAATGCAAAAGACTTTTCAGCAATTGATCCAAAAAGATTTCGAAGTATTAGGCATATTCATTTCCGCAAAACTTTCGGGGACGCTTCAATCCGCACTTCAAGCCCGCGAAGCTCTTGGCGCTTCGGGAGAAAAAATTAAGTTGGTGGATAGCAACACTACTGCGATGGCTATGGGGTTTATCGCATTAGCTGCAGCACGCGCCGCAGAACAAGGGGCAAGCATGAAAGAATGTGTTGCGCTCGCGGAAAAAGCCAAGGAACATGTGGGAGTTTATTTTGCGGTAGACACGCTTGAATTCCTGTACCGAGGCGGACGCATTGGAGGCGGGACGCGTTTCATCGGGTCCGCGCTGAATCTTAAACCAATCCTCGCTTTGAAAGACGGCCGGGTCGAAGCGGAAGATCGAGTCCGCACAAAGGGCAAGGCGCTTGAGCGCGTCCTCGAACTTGCCAGCGGACAAATCAAAGGAAAATCCAATATCCGCGTTGCCACACTTCACGCCAACGCAGAAGAGGAAGCGCGTCTCCTTCTCCAACGCGCCACCACGGAGTTCAACGCAATTGAAAGTATTCTCTCTTCTGTGAGTCCCGTTGTCGGTGTCCATGCCGGACCCGGCACAGTAGGACTGGCTTTTATAGCCGACATGTAAATGAGCAAAACTGACAGCCACATCAAAAGTGGCTGTCAGTTTTTATAAAGGTATAATCGAGCCATGAAACATCTTGACCCATTGGTGATCGGAATCGCCGGCGGCTCCGGTTCTGGGAAAACAACTGTGGCGCAACAAATTTTGAACCGCGTCGGCGCGGACCAAATCGCCTTCATCCAGCACGATTCATATTACAAAGATTTGGGCGGACTTCCACCTACGCAACATGCGGAGATCAATTTCGATCATCCCAATTCGCTCGAAACTGATCTATTAATTCAACACATCAAATCGCTCCGCTCCGATCATCCGATTGAAGTTCCGATTTACGATTTCT
>DATCTP010000086.1:0-3765 GCA_036567885.1 Anaerolineales bacterium
AAAGCGCCCGCGGCAATCAAAACGTTACCGATGACGCGGTTCGGCAGGACGCGTTTGCGCCAGAACAAGAACGCCGAATAGAGCGCTCCGCCCACCAGCAAAACGAGCCCGACTGTTCCAAAAATAATGGTGGGAATAAGGATCAGACTGAAGGAAGCCGGTGGAATGATCGCCTTATATTGCTGGCTGATCGGCGTTCCCAAATGGAAGCCGCTATCATTGAGCGGAATGGAAAGCATCAATCCCGCGCTTACGAGACTCGCCAGAATCAGAACGCCGCTCACTACGTGGACCCAGCGCCGCCTGACCAATAAATAGAGCGTTCCTTGACCAATCCATGCCGGATTCAAAATCGCTCCGAACAGATACCAAATCACAAAGACAGCCCGGCTCCAAGCCAGAGAAAGATAGACCTCGGCAAAGCTTCCGGCGCCGAACATCGCAAGGCCAATTCCCCAAAACAAAAAGTGCGGAGCGCGGCGCACCGAATAGCGCTGAAAAACATAGATAGTGAATCCCAGCATAATGGCTGTCGAGATGAAAGGAAGAATTTGATTGATGGGCATGATTTTCTCCAAATGGAATTTAGATATGAATGATACCGAGCAATAATCCCGCCGCAAATAAAATCAGTGCAACTGTAAGAATTCCCATCAGGATCAAAAGGGCAGGGACAATTTTCTCAAACATCAAGGAATTCTCTGGCATATGCGACTTTTTGTTGGTATTCGAATCGTCCGGCATGGTTACCTCATCCTGTCAAATGTAAGTGTTTCATATTTTGCAATGAATATACAAATGGGTCAACACAAGTTTCCGTAGGTTTATATTAATGTTTGAATAGAATCTCTTACCCGCGCGGCGTCGACTTAGTTTCTGATTTATACTTCCTGTAAATCCCCCATGGAGAATTTGGATGTCACGAATACTTGATGTTGAAAATTTCGAACTTGACGATGGTCACTGGATTGGAAAATAATCAAAATGCAAAATTCCGCAAAACACAACCGCCTGATCATGATCAGCGCGACGCTCTTGACGATAATGGTAACAATTTCCTGTCAGATCCTACACCCTCCGTATCTGGGCTTTGTCCCAAATGCCATGCCGAATGGAAAAGTAGGTTCCTTTTATTATGTGATCATAAAAATTACGGATAATCGAACGCCTGTGGGCGAATTTTCGATTACGCAAGGCAGTCTTCCAAGAGGAATAAAAATGCAACGACTCAACGGTCAGGACGCGGTGTTAATTTCAGGAACGCCGGAAGTACCCGGGGCATTCCACTTCTTGCTCAGCGTTTGGTGTTATGGCACTAATGCCACAGGACAAACCGGCGACAAAGATTACATACTCTCGGTCAGTCCGTAAATTTCAGTTCATATCCCATAATTCATCATCCTGTCATCTTACAGAATTAGAATCAAATCATAAAGCGGGCAAGTTTCTCCTCCTCAAACAGACATCCGAAGCAGGCGCTTCGGATGTCTTCGTTTTTTCGTTGATTGCGTAAGGCAACTTATCCTTTTTCCTTCTGCCGCTTCACATCTATCTATCCATCATCCTGATCGCCTTGCTTACTTTGCATATTCTCGCTGCGTTTTACCATCAACTCATTCGCAAAGATCATTTGCTTGGCAAAATGTGGTATGGAAAAGCATAATGCAGGAGTGCGAAGGATTTTCCTTCGCACTCTTTTTTTAGATCCTTTTGATAAATTGCTAATGGATCTTAACTTTAATGACTGGGAGTAGAAGATGTCGGTACCGATGTAGCGGGAACAGATGTAGGAACAGATGTAGGAACAGATGTGGGAACTAATGTTGGAACTGACGTTGGAACTGAGGTTGGAACGGACGTAGGAACGGATGTGGGAACTAATGTTGGAACTGACGTTGGAACAGATGTGGGAACTGATGTGGCAGCCGGTGTCGGTGTAACTGGAGTAGCGGTTGGCGTGTCCGCTGGAGTTTCAGTATATGCCGGTGTTGCGGTGGAACTATCATTGACATTAATCAGCACATAGACAGCCACTCCGAATGGTACCCCTGACGAATTAACCAAGCGCCAATAACCTTGATATTGCCCGACCGTGGTCGGGGCGGTTAACGTCACCGATAATTCGGCTTGCTGGCCCGGAGCCACAGAACCGCCCACGCTTGTGTTTGATCCGCCCATTTGATCGCCGCTGACAAAAGCTAGGGTGTAATTCGCATCCCATGAGCAGGAACCGGTGTTCTGGAGCATCCACGTTTTGACAAAGCTCTGACCGGCGGGTTCAACCGTGTAATCGGGAATGGTCACATCTGAAATGTAGACTGAACTATCACAGGAAGTTCCACCAAGCGTTGTTGTGTACGGAGTCGGAGATGAAAATATCAATGCCAGCGTGGGCACAGTCGTCGAAGTGGGAATCTCAGTATTCGTGGCAGAAAGAGCCGAATCCGTATTGGCAGGAATCAAGGTTGCGTTTTGATCGGTCGTCGGCTGGGCATCTGCCACCTGTTCAACGGCAATCGTCTGTGCGGCGGCTGTATAAATTGCATTGAGTGCGTTGGTTGAGTTTGCGGTTGGGGAGTTTCCGCCGCAAGCGCTTAACAAAATACTCCATAACAAGATAGAGCCGAGAAGAACTCTTTTAGCATGGTTCATAAGCTGTATTCCTTCCATCCATTCACATTGAGTGAATCGATGCAATACTACTGAACCACGATGAAAGAGTTGTGAAGTTGTGGTGCTGAAATTGTGTCGAATAAGTTGGCCAAATTTGCAGATGCGCCGCTAAAAATTATTCAGAATCCTTAACCCGTATTTCGCAAGCCCGCGGCAATACCATTGATCGTCAAGCCAATAACTTCCCGCAAGGAATGAGCTTGCGCGCTTTCAGGATCATGCAAAGCACGCAAGCGGCGCAACATTTCCACTTGGATATAGTTCAACGGATCCACGTATGGATTGCGAAGCTGCACGGCAGTTCGGGTGACGGATTCCGCGTCCAGCAAATTAACGTGGCGGCTGACGGACAAAACCGCATCGCGCGTCCGATCATATTCCGCCCGGATCAAATCAAAAATTTCTTTCGCCAGATTCTGATCAGGGACAAGACGAACATATAGGGAGGCAATATCCATATCCGCTTTGATGAGCGACATTTCAGTATTATCCAACATGGTTTTAAAAAAGGGCCAGCCATCATACATCTCGTGCAAGAGCGAAGCATCTTTCGCGGAGTTAAGCGCGGTCCCGAGACCAAACCATCCGGGCAGGTTGAAGCGGCTTTGCATCCATGAGAAACCCCAAGGGATGGCGCGAATCTTGGACACTTCGCTGCTTTGTGTCCGAGCGGCAGGACGCGAACCGATATACATTCGTTTGATTTCATCGAGCGGAGTGGCAGATTGCCAGAACTCGACAAAGCCGGGAGTTTCGTAAACCAGTCGATGATAAACCTGTCGTGCGGCAACCGACATTGAATCCATGGCTTTATGCCATGCCAAAGGAATCTCTGTTTGCGTTTGCGCCGGCGAGGAAGCCAGCAAAACGGCATGGGCAATTTGTTCAAGGTGACGATGCGCAAGTTCAGGATTGGAATAACGCGCGGCAATCGTCTCGCCCTGTTCCGTGAGGCGAAAATGACCATTGACACTGCCGGCGGGTTGCGCCCGGATGGCGCGATTGGCGGGTCCGCCGCCGCGCGCAATCGTCCCGCCGCGGCCGTGAAAGATGGTCAAAGTGATATTGTGTGCGCGCGCCACGCGTATAATT
>DATCTP010000087.1:0-5247 GCA_036567885.1 Anaerolineales bacterium
TAAAAGCGCCACGTGGCAATCTTGATCCACAAAAGATTGCTTCGCGGAAACTTGCCCTGAGCTTGTCGAAGGGAACACCGCTCGCAATGACGTTCTGATTTGAAAGGCTCTTATGTATTTTGATCGTCAAAAGTTGGAAGAACTGGAAGACAAAGCCCTTGCGCCGTACGGTGTGCGAAGCAAAGATACCAAGGGCCGCGCTTATCTGGACGATGAGCCGGATTATCGCACTGCGTTCCAGCGCGACCGCGACCGGATCATACACACGACAGCTTTTCGCCGCCTCGAATACAAGACCCAAGTCTTCATCAATTATGAGGGCGATTATTTCCGAACACGATTAACACACACCCTCGAAGTCGCCCAAGTGGGACGAACCATCGCACGCGCGCTGGGAGCCAATGAAGATTTGGTCGAGGCGATTTGTCTCGCCCATGATCTCGGTCATTCCCCATTTGGACATTCCGGCGAAGTGTCGCTTGCTCGTTTGATGAAGGATTACGGCGGCTTCGATCACAATAAACAATCCCTGCGCATCGTCACGGAACTCGAGGAGCGCTATCCGGAATTTCCCGGGCTGAATCTCACTTGGGAAGTCCGCGAAGGCATGGTCAAGCACGAGTCGGAATATGATATTTCGGATGCGCGCGATTACGATCCAAGTCTGCGCGGCAATCTCGAAACTCAAATCACGAATGTGGCCGATGAGTTGGCATACTCGACGCACGATCTGGATGACGGTCTGCGTTCGGGATTGATTTCTCCATCCATGTTATCGGGGATTGCCCTTTGGGAAATCCTGCGCGAAACTTTTAACTGGCATGGCTCCATCCTCGACGAGTTGGAACGACATCGAATGATTCGCCAGCTCGTTGGACTGCTGGTCACAGATATGATCGAAGCCACCGATCAGCGTCTGAAAGAAAGCACGGCCAAGTCGCCGCTCGAACTTCAAAAACTAAAAACAAACGTGATCGGTTTCAGCGAAGATACGCAGCGCCGCAACCGCGAACTCAAGGATTTTCTCTATAAAAATATGTACAGCCATTATCGCGTGGTGCGGATGGCGGTCAAAGCCGAGCGCGTGATCACCGATTTGTTCAACGCCTATAAATCTGAACCTGCCATGCTTCCTGAAACCGCCCATAAGTCCATTGACAAACGCGGGCTTGAGCGTACAATATGCGACTACATTGCCGGTATGACTGACCGGTTCGCCATCGAAGAACATGAAAAGTTATTCAATCCTTTAGAAAAACCATAGAAGTGAGTTATGACTGAACCTACTTATTTAACCGCCGAAGGCGAAGCTAAACTTAAAGCAGAACTCGAAGAGCTTAAAGGTCCTCGCCGACAAGAATTATCTGCCCGACTGCGCTCCGCAATTCAAATGGGCGATCTATCCGAAAACGCGGATTATCACCAAGCCAAAGAAGATCAGGGTTTCCTCGAGGGCCGCATTCAGGAACTTGAATACCTTTTGCGCAATGTGGTGATTATCAAGAAGAATGCTTCAAGAGATGTTGTAGGCGTCGGCTCGCATGTGACAATTCAGGAAGGCAAATTCCCATCTGAAACGTATCATGTGGTCGGTGCCAAGGAAGCGGATCCGCGCAACGGGAAGATATCGAATGAATCGCCAATTGGCCGCGCCTTGATGGATCACAAAGTCAATGAATTGGTTGAAGTGGAAACACCCGCCGGAAAAATCAAACTCAAGATTTTGAAGATCGAATAGCTAAAATAAAAAACTCCGTCATGAACATGACGGAGTTTTTACTTCTCCTAAGCCGGTTTCGCCTTTTGCCAGATCGCTAATTCTAATGTGATACGCTCAAAGAAACTATTGGCAGGCAATGCACCGTTTCCATATTGCAGATCCACAACCTTGGCGAGCAACTGCAAGGTTTGCGTTTCCAGCATGACTTGCTTTTGCGGTTCGACCATTACCAACTCCCCTTTCGGTTCCAGCCGGGCGCGGATGGTTCCATCCGAAAACGCATGAGCGCTCATCAAAACTTTGGTCGCCGTTTTGATATCGTTTTTATCGAACAACCAGATTTCCAATGCCGCAACTTTCTTCGGATCGCCCACGCCGATGATGTCCGAAACGCCGACGCCGTATTCGCCCAAAAAGTCGCCGCTTTGCGTATCAATGCTGAATGACTCATCATATAAATCGTCGCCCAAAACATAGGTCGTCATGTTTTGAGTAATAGGCGGTGCGACGCCCAACGACTGATAATCCGTTTTTTTCGATTCGGCTTCACGGTTTGCCTCGGTCATCTGCATCGTCGGCGTGACTTCGCCGCTGGAACGCTTTCCGAGCAATCTTCGCAAGAAAATGATCGCGATGACCGCCGCAACCAGCAGAATAACCGCAACCGCGCCCAACAAAACTTCCAAGCCAAACGATAAACCGCCGGAAGCGGGCTTTGCAGTTGTAGAACCAAGTACAGTTTGAATCACTTGTCCGTATGCGCCGATTACAGCCGGATCCATATTGCCGGGATTCTTTTGAATATCGGTAAACGCGGTCGCGGCCGCGGGACCGAGATTCTCCCAACGCCGCACAGCCAGGTTCGGGTCCGGGTTGACGCGGAACGAATCAATCGCCATCCGCAGATAATCTTCCTGCAAATCGGGACGCATAACGGCTGGAGTCGTATTGACCACCGTCACCGTATTCCAGCCAATGGGAATGCCAATGAGAATTCCCAAAATGAGGGCAACCGCTCCAACAACCAACGGCTTTTTGAAAAGAAGTTCAAGTAGGGAAGACATGGAATCTCCTTCGAGCGGGGCTAACTCAATTATACAGAATATCGTTCAATCCACAAACTCATTTTACTCGGAAACGGATTCAGAAACGATATCTTCCAGCAGAAAACTTTCACTGCAATTCGTGCATTGCGCTTCGCGCTTATTGGCGACGACCAGCAATCCGCCGCATTTGGGACACGGCTGAACCAGCGGCTTCTTCCAGGATGTGAAATCACAGGTCGGATAATTGGAACAACCATAAAACGTGCGGCCCTTTCGAGTTTTGCGTTCCACCAAATCGCCGCCATCTTTCGGACATTTCACGCCGATCTTTTCAAGCCACGGTTCGGTATAACGACACTTGGGAAAGTTCGCACAGGAAATGAATTTTCCGAATCTTCCATACCGGATGACTAACTCGCCGCCATCTTCGGGACAAATACGTCCGATCGGTTCGGGTCCCGACTTGGTAACGGGCATCTCCGCTTGAGCTTTTTTCACATCCTCGGAAAACGGACGATAGAACTCGTGCATCACTTCCGTCCATTCCGCTTGTCCCGAAGCGATCATATCGAGGTCTTCTTCCATACGAGCGGTGAACTTCAAATCCACGATCTCAGGAAAATATTTCACCATCAAATCGTTGACTTGAATTCCAACTTCCGTTGGAACCAAACGTTTCTCGACGCGTTCCACATAGCCGCGTTGCTGAATCGTGGAAATCGTCGGCGCGTATGTGGACGGACGACCAATGCCATCTTCTTCCAACGCCTGAACCAGCGAAGCTTCCGAATAACGCGGCGGCGGTTGTGTAAAATGCTGTTCGGGAATCAGATGAACCAATTCCTGTTTTTGACCTTCTGCAATGCTTGCCGGAATTTTTACATTCTCTTCGTCGTCTTCTGTTTTTGCATCTTCATTTTTGGCTTCTTCATACACCACTAAAAATCCGGGGAACTTCACCGCCGAACCGGATGCACGCAACAAATATTCATGGGCATTCGTTTTGCCGGTCACTTCCACTTGAAGCGTATCGTATACCGCCGCTTCCATTTGCGATGCAACAAATCTTTGCCAAATCAAGTTATACAGCTTGAACATCGCCGTTTCGAGAAATGGTTTAACCGTTTCCGGTTCACGCATCACGGACGTGGGACGAATGGCTTCATGCGCTTCCTGCGCGCCGATGGTTTTGGTTTTGTATTGCGGCGGCTCGGGCGGAAGAAAATCGGCGCCATATTTGCCCGCCACAAAATCGCGTGCTTCCTTCTGCGCGATCTCGGAAACATTGGTTGAGTCGGTGCGCATGTAGGTAATCAAGCCAGTTGCGCCGCCGTTGCCCACATCCTGTCCTTCATAAAGTCCCTGAGCCAACGCCATGGTGCGCTTCGCCGTAAATCCGAGTTTACGCGAAGCCTCTTGCTGCAAGGTCGAAGTGGTGAACGGCGCGGACGGTTTTCGTCTACGTTCGCTGCGCTTGACTTTCGTCACCGAATACGCCGCGGTTTCCATATCCATCAAAACCGGTTTGACAGATTCTTCGCTCGGCAGTTCCGGTTCTTTATCATCAACCTTCGCCAACTTCGCGATGAATGCAGATTTCACACCATCTGATTTAAGTTCCGCATGGATCGTCCAATATTCAACCGGAACAAAATTCTCGATCTCGTTCTCTCTATCAACGATGAGACGGAGCGCCACCGATTGAACGCGTCCCGCCGAAAGCCGGCTCCGGACTTTTTCCCAAAGGATCGGGCTGATGCTGTAACCGACTAAACGGTCCAAGACGCGCCGCGCTTGTTGGGCATTGACCAAATCCATATCGATCGCCCGCGGATTTGAAAACGCTTCATGAATGGCTGGTTCCGTAATTTCGTGGAAGGTCACTCGCTTGGCAAGTGTTGGCTCGATCTCCGCGGCTTCCATCAAATGCCACGAAATGGATTCGCCTTCGCGGTCGGGATCGGTGGCGAGATACACTTCTTCCGATTTTTTCGCCAACTGCTTCAGTTCCTTGACCACTTCTTTCTTTTCATTGGGCACGCGGTACTTCGGCTCGAAATTATTTTCGACATCCACCGATAATTGCGACTTCAACAGATCGCGCACATGCCCTACCGAGGCTTTGACCGTATATCCCTTGCCAAGAAACCGTCCAACCGTTTTCGCTTTGGCTGGCGACTCAACGATCACCAATTTGCCATCGCGCTTTTCAATTTTTTCCGGCTTGGCAGGCGGCGTGAGACCCTCATGAGCCGGAGTCCTTCCCATCCGATAAAGTTTTGTTCCACACACCGGGCAAGACCCGAGAGTCACTGGCGAACCTTTTGCGTTGAACGCCGCAACCGGCTCTTTCATTTCTCGCTTGGTCTTGCATTTCATGCAATACGCTTCCATTCACAACTCCAAATTTACACTTGTCACTGAATAAATTTTACAGATATTTATCCTGACGATGTTTTTTGAGATGTTCCACTACATCGC
>DATCTP010000088.1:0-2804 GCA_036567885.1 Anaerolineales bacterium
TGCCGCTGATGCCGCGGAATAATCGCATCGTCTCGCCAGGATAGCGTTCTATTTTTTGCAGAGTTCCTGAAAGTGAAGTTAAGTTCGCGTCGCGGAATGGGCCGAAGCATCCGTAACAGCCGCGTCCGTTTGCCGGGCAGATTGCACCGCACCCGGCTATTGTTGCTGGACCGAGACAAGGTATGCCTTTATCTACCAATACGCAAATCGTGCCGCGTCGTTTGCATTCCAGGCAAACGGAATAGGGAGGCAAGTTAGGCTTTCGATCATTGAGCAAAGCAACAATGACTTCGATCACTTGCGCTTTATTGACCGGACAGCCCCACAATTCGAGATCAACTTTTACGTGCTCCGCAATTGACGTTGCAGTGGAGAGATAGTGAAGATATTCCGGGTGAGCATAAACAGCGTTGGCGTATTCGCTGGCATCCGCAAAGTTTCGCAACGCCTGAATTCCGCCAGCCGTTGCGCATGTTCCAAGTGCGATCAAAATCTTTGCGTCCTGTCGTATTTCTTTGATGCGTTCGATTTCGTGCGGCGTGGTCACTGAACCTTCCACCAGTGCAATATCATAAGGTCCCGGTTTGGATGCGCGCGTCGCCTCGAGGAAAAAGGCAATATCCACTGCATCGGCGAGATTGAGCAATTCATCCTCCATGTTCAGCAATGAAAGTTGACAGCCATCGCAGGAGGAAAATTTATAAACGGCGACTGTTGGTTTCTTGTTCATTAGAACTCCTCCACGTTGAAGAAGGGCTGAAGCGCATCGAACCGGAAAACTGGTCCATCTTTGCAAATAAAATAGGGCCCAAGTTGACAGTGCCCGCACGAACCTTGCCCGCATTTCATGTTGCGCTCCAGCGACACAAAAATATTTTCCAGCGGGATGCGCCGTGCCAGCGCTTCATAGATCACAAAGCGGATCATGATTTCTGGACCGCAAGTCAGAACAGCGGTTTTGCGTGAGTCGATTCGGAATTGGTAAAACCACATTGGAACCACACCCACGCGTCCGGTCCAGTTTGAATCGCCGCGGTCAACAGTTACCTGTACGTCGATATTTGTTTTGCGCCAATCCTCGAATTCGTCGGTGTACATCAAATCCGCCGGGGTGCGAGCGCCATAAAGCAAAGTCACTTTGCCGTATTTCTCGCGATTACGGATGATGTGATAAATGGCGGGGCGAAGCGGGGGAAGACCGATGCCGCCGCAGGCAATGAATACATCCTTGCCTTCCAATTCCTTGACAGGCCAGAATGTGCCGAATGGTCCGCGCAACCCGATGATATCGCCAACTTTGAGTCGGCTGACGGCGTTGGTTACATTGCCCACGAAACGAATGCTGTGACCGATCTTCGTGTGATCGCTGGGATCGGAGCAGATGGAAATCGCCGATTCGCCGAAGCCCGGAACATAGACCATATTAAATTGACCGGGTTGAAATGTGTACGCTTTTTGAATTGTCGGATCGGTAAACTTCAACCAATATGTCGAAACATCATTAAGCTCACGAGTGATATCCAATACTTCAGCCCACTGCGGTTGAAGTAAATGATCTGTATTGATTGCGGCGGATCGTATAATTTGTTGTGCGACCATGATTACGCCTCCTCTTGGAACATGGGAATCTCTTTGGTCAGGTCGATCTCTGCCGGGCACCATGTAATACAGCGTCCGCAGCCGACGCAGCCCAGCGTTCCGTATTGTTGTTTCCATGTTCCGAGTTTGTGTGAAAGCCACTGGCGATAGCGGGAGCGGATGGTGGGACGGGTATTGCCGCCGGCTTGATAGGAATATCCAGGGTTGAAGCACGAATCCCATACGCGTTCGCGGCGGGTTTCTTTGCCATCCAGACTCATTTGATCCACCGCATCCCAGCAGAAACAGGTCGGACAAACTTGTGTGCAGTTGGTACAACTTAGACAACGTGCTCCAACTTCCTGCCAATGGGGATGATCGAGATTGTTCAGTATTAAGTCGGGAAGGTTGCTGGTATCCAGCTTTCGTCCCATTTGTGATGCGGCTCGTTCCAGACCTTGTTCAGCGTTGCGGAGATGAAATGCGCTTGCCAACTCGAACGGAATCCCATCAAGTAAGTTCCGCGCGACTTCCGAACCGACGGTCAATAGAAAAACATCTTCAAGTTCGGTCAGGCTTAAATCAAAACCAGCTTTGGCGCGCGGACCGGTTCCCATCGAAACACAGAAGCACGTTCCAGCCGGATACATACAGTTAACCGTCAAAATGAAGACGCGTTCGCGGCGCGCGCGATAAATCGGATCGTTGAAATCCGACCGCATGAATATATTGTCCTGAATCTGGATTGCGGCTAACTCGCAAGCCCGGACCCCAATGAACGCGTAAGCGGGCGTCTTCGTTTCGGGCATGGAAGTTTCCCACTGGTTATTCACTTTTCGTAAGGCAAACAATTCTGCCTTGGGTGGAAACAGGAATTGTTTCCATGATTGCGCGCCGGGAATCGCGTCAAAATATCTGGAATGACCGGTGTGTGTTAAACGGAAGTGACCGGCGTCTTGTTCTGTGATGTAGCCGCGCGGCAGATCATTCAATTGCTCGATGGGTGCATAAATGAGAGTTTCATTCTTTATACGGGGTCCGATGGTCTCATATCCATTTTCTTTTAATCGCGCCAGGATCGCGTTGAACGCTTCTTTCTCAACGACAATTGTGCTTCCGATTTCAGGTCGGTGTTGTTCATTTAGCATTTTACGACTCCGGGTGAGCAAACATATCTAACAATTGCAAGCGCGTGACCAACAATCGACTCGCGACAATATTCGCTA
>DATCTP010000089.1:0-3742 GCA_036567885.1 Anaerolineales bacterium
TTTGATCTGCGCCAACCTGCCATATATTCCAACGAATAAACTGCATTCGCTTCCTATATACGGCCGTGAACCGGCCGTCGCTCTCGATGGCGGCGATGATGGGCTTGATCTATTCCGAAGGTTACTGGTTCTGGCTCCCCAATGTCTCTCCCCCGGCGGACGCATGTTACTCGAGATCGAAGCCACACGCGGACCCGCGGCATTATCTCTGGCGTACGACGCGTTTGACGAAGCAGAGATCCATCTTTACAAAGACCTAGCACACCAAGATCGCTTACTGGAAATCCAATTACCATTACAATAATTGTTATGAAAACAGAAATCATCGCCGCTGACTCACCCAATGCGATTCGGCAGGCTATGGAAATTTTACAAGCCGGCGGCTTGGTCGCCTTCCCCACCGATACGGTTTACGGCGTCGGCGCGTTGGCGTTCGACGGCAAAGCCGTTGAATCGATTTATAAAGCAAAAGATCGTCCCATCGAAAAAGCGATTCCGGTTTTGATTGGCAATGCCGAAGATATCAATAAAGTAGCATCGGAAGTTCCGCTCATGGCAAAAAAACTGGCGGAACGATTTTGGCCCGGCCCATTGACCATCGTTGTGCCAAAGCATGTCAATTTGCCAGATTCGGTTTCAGCCACAAACACGGTCGGGGTACGCGTACCCAATCACGTTGTCGCGCGAAGCGTTTTGCGCGCGGCGGGTCCCATGGCGGTGACCTCCGCAAATATCTCCGGTAAGCCAAGTCCATCCACCGCAGAAGAAGTTTTCGAGCAATTGAACGGCCGCATTGCATTAATCGTTGACGGCGGTAAAACACCGGGCGGCGTGCCATCCACTTTAGTAGATTGCACCGGAGCAAAACCTGAGGTTTTGCGGGAAGGTCCGGTTAGTTTTGAAGAAATTTTGCTGGTATCGGGATAATAAATCTCTTATTCAATTCTTAAGTTTTGTTCAGGTTGGATTCAGGTCGCTGAATATAATAACAAGTGCATTCTCCTCTTCAAACCGCGTATGGGTCAGGGCCGACCCTAGCGCGGTTTGGGTTTTTAATCGAGGCAATCTTCATGACAGCGGCCACGTGGGCTGCACATCCATGTCCATCGTTGAAACATGCCCCAAACTAAAACGATAATAGCCAGCCGCCGCAATCATGGCGGCGTTATCAGTGCAAAGCGAAAGCGGCGGAATATGAACTTTGTATTCGCTTTGATTCCGAAACGTATCGCGCAAGGCGCGATTGGCTGAAACGCCGCCTGCCACTAAAATCTCTTTTGCGCCGAATTCACGCGCGGCACGAATTGTTTTATTGAAGAGAACATCCACCACCGCGGCTTGGAACGACGCCGCCATGTCTGACACCGGCATGGACTTCCCCTTCGCTTCATAACCTTTCGCTTCTTTCAGGACCGCGGTCTTGATTCCACTAAATGAAAAGTTCCACGTCCCTTCCAGCCAAGCGCGCGGAAATTGAAACCGATTCGGGTCGCCTTCTTCCGCGGCGCGTTGAATCGCGGGACCGCCGGGATAACCGAGTCCCAACAGACGCGCCACTTTATCGAAAGCCTCACCCGCCGCGTCGTCAAGCGTCGAACCGAGACGTTGATACGTTAAATGATCCGTCATCAAATCCAGTTCCGTGTGTCCACCAGAGACAAGCAAGATCATCAAAGGAAACTGCGGTTCTTCGGGTATTGAGTCGCCGGCGTTATAAACCCAAGCCGAATAAAGATGTCCCTCCAAATGATTGACGCCGATCAATGGAAGATCCGCGCCGAGCGCCAATCCTTTGGCGGCGTTGACGCCAACGATCAGCGAGCCAGCTAAACCGGGTCCGCGCGTGACGGCGACCGCGTCGATATCGCTGAGCGTGAGATGTGCTTTGGACAACGCATCTTCAACTACCGGCACAATCGAAAGCACATGTTGACGCGAAGCGACCTCCGGGAAGACCCCGCCATAACGCGCATGGATATCCATTTGAGTCGCAACTGTCGAGCCAAGCAAGGCGCGCCCGTTTTCGATGACTGCCGCCGCGGTTTCATCGCAGGATGTTTCAACGCCAAGAATGCGAATAAGTTTTGTGTCAGCCATAATTTCCTGATTATTATTTCTTCTTCCACTTCTTCATCGGCAAAACGAAATCATACGGATATTCGGCAAGGATTTCCATCTTGCCATCGGACCGCACCCAGATTGTATCTTCGATGCGGACGCCCATTCCTTTTTCTGGATAATACAATCCCGGCTCGGAGGTGATGATCACGCCCGGTGCGAGACGATGGTCATCGCCGACCGCCAATCCGCTAAAGGGACGTTCATGAATGTTCAATCCAACGCCGTGTCCAAGCGAGTGAACATAACCGTTCAAAGGCGCTTTCGTATTCAGTTGAGAAGCATGACCTTTGGATTCAAAATATTCGCATGTCATGCGCTGATAATCCCGGAACGGCGCGTTCAAATCAAATTCATCGGCGAGCTTGTTGTAGATTTCATGCACTTGATCGTAAAGTTCCTGCGCTTCGGGCGCGGCATAACCGAGACTCCAGGTGCGCGTGAAGTCGTAGAAATATCCGCCGCCGCGCTCGCATGGAAAAATATCGAACACAATGGTTTGCCCGAGCCGCATCAAATCGGTTGGATTGCCAGTCGAGTGCGGCACACCCGCGTCGTGTCCGATGGCAAAAATCGTTCCCTCCGGATTCTCCGCGCCGAGTTCCGCCAGCCAAAGTTCGATCTTGGATTTCACATCGCTTATGGTTAACGGCGAACCGTCGTTCTTCAATAAAACTTCATCGCTACGAACATCAGAGTTCGTCAATAAATTCTGTACGCGCCGCACGACCTCGGTGGTAATTTTCCCCATTTTGCGAATCCGTATCACTTCGGATTCATCTTTCGTTTCCATCGCCTTCAAGAAAATCGAATCCATGCCTGCTTCACCGATAAACTCCACATCCGGCATAAGAAGTTGAAGCTTCATCATCCATCCAAACGTGGAAGAAAATTCGACCTGGCCATAAACGCCTATGCGTCCATGAGTTAAATTAAAGTCTTCAAGAATTTTTTGAAAGCGCATCGCAAGCGCCAACAACGAATCACCATTGGCTCGTTTTCTTAATTCACTTAAATCAAATTCACTGAATGACCGCGTCTTGAGTCCGCTCTTGGCAGCTTCCCCGCGTTCCATATCGTTAAAAAACAAAACGGGCGCTTCGCCGCGTTTTTTGACCAGCAGCGCGTCGCTCACATGCCCGCCGCCAACAAAATAATACATCGGCGGGTTATGTTCGGCGTTGCCAAGCACAACGAGCGCGTCGAGGTTGCGAGCTTGCATCAAAGCGTCAAGGTCTGATTTCATTTGAACTCCGTGGCTAGGAAATGAAGAATGGTGAACAGCAAATGATCCTGATCGGATAACACGGTTCGCGGGTCAAAAAGAATCTTATCGTTCTCGGTCCGCGCAATAACCGGCGGATTTTGCTGGCGCAATTTTTTCAAAAACTTATCAGGACTTTTTACACTCAATGATAAAACATACGATGGAAATGATTCGTCGGGCAGGCTACCGCCGCCGACCGTCGCTTCGCTTTCTTCGACCGAACCGGCTTCCAATTCACGCGCCCAATTCTCCGCCCGCGCTTTAACCTCGTCAAGCGGCATCGAGATCATTTTCCAGATCGGAATCTCGCGCTCGGCGTCATCTTTCAGATAATGCAACAACGTGGTGGTGATCCCC
>DATCTP010000090.1:0-3552 GCA_036567885.1 Anaerolineales bacterium
CGATCAAGTTCAAATGAGAAAAGATGCGCTTTCGCGTCAACGGCAAATGAGGCAAAAGAAAAGTGGTTAAGTCACAATTAATCATAAGGTAGAAATGAGCGAATTTATTTATTCTGACGACAATGAGTCTTTGGGGATTGCCATTGTGGGAATGGCTTGCCGCCTTCCCGATGCGCGGAACATAGATGAGTTCTGGCACAATCTAAGAGATGGCGTTTGTTCGATCCATCCATTTACGGTTGATGAATTAAAAGCTTCGGGTGTTGACGAAAAAACTTTGCAGGACCCAAACTTCGTCAATGCCGGAACGGTTATGCCGGACGCGGATTCTTTCGATGCATCTTTCTTCGGAATCAGCAAGAGAGAAGCCGAAATCATGGATCCACAACATCGGGTCTTTCTGGAAACGGCTTGGGAAGCGCTCGAGAACGCCGGATATTGCCCGGATAATTTTCAAGGAAAAATTGGTGTGTTTGGAGGAGTAGGACAAAATACCTATCTTCAGAAGAACTTGATCACCAGACCCGACCTGCTCCAAACATTAGGAAGCTATTCTTTCATGCTTGCCAGCGAAAAAGAATACGCGGTGACACGAGTTTCGTTCAAATTGAACTTGAAGGGACCGAGCATAGGTATCAATACGGCTTGTTCTACTTCTGCCGTTGCTATTCATCTTGCCTGTCAAAGCTTGCTGAGCGGAGAGTGTGATATGGCGCTGGCAGGCGGCGCAAAGATCAGTGTGCCATTGAAAGCGGGGTACCTGTATGAGGAAGGAGGAATCCGCTCCCCTGATGGCAAATGCCGCGCTTTTGATGCCGATGCTCGAGGAACGGTGGTCGGGAATGGGGCCGGCGTTGTTGTACTTAAACGTTTGTCTGACGCTATCAATGATAGTGACAGTGTTTATGCAGTAATTAAAGGATCTGCCATCAATAATGATGGCTCTCAAAAGGTCGGCTTTACAGCTCCAAGTATCCAAGGACAAGCATCAGCGATTGAGGAGGCTCTCACACTGGCTGAAGCCAGCGCTGATTCTATTGGATACGTTGAGGCGCACGGAACGGGCACTTCACTTGGCGACCCTATCGAAATCGCAGCGCTCACACAGGCGTTTCGTAATGCCGGTGCGACAAAAAGCGATTACTGCCCAATCGGTTCGGTTAAAACCAATATCGGCCACTTGGATGCCGCGGCTGGAATAGCGGGAGTGATCAAAGTCGCCTTGATGCTCAAGAACAAAATGATTCCGCCTAGCTTGAATTTTAATCATCCTAATCCGCAGATTGATTTTGCGAATAGTCCCTTTTATGTAAATACCGAACTTCGAGAATGGAAAACGGACAGCGTTAAACGCATGGCAGGAGTAAGTTCTTTTGGGTTGGGCGGAACGAACGCTCATATCGTGATGGAAGAAGCCCCCCTGCTTAAGAGTGCTAATCCGAGTCGGTCGAAACATCTTCTATTAATTTCTACAAAATCGGCTTCTGCACTCGAACAAGCAACTACAAATCTTGCAAAACATTTACGGCAAAATCAACATCTCAACATTGCCGATGTAGCGTATACTCTCCAAACCGGAAGGCGGGCTTTTAACCATCGCCGAATGATTATAAGCAGTCAATTAAATGATGCTATCGCAGTTTTGGAATCACGCGACCAGAAACGCATATTAACATCCACCCAAGAGCCTATGGATCGGGATGTGGTATTCATGTTCTCGGGACAAGGTTCCCAGTATGTGAATATGGGCTTGGAACTTTATCAAAGCGAGCCGGTCTTCAAGCAGGCTATTGATCGCTGTGCAGAAATCTTGGCATCGAAACTCCCGGTAGATTTATGTCACATTTTGTATCCAAACACAACAGGATTGGAAGAAGCCGCGCGATTATTGGATCAAACCTCGTACACCCAGCCAGCACTGTTTACCATTGAATATGCCTTAGCGATGCTATGGATGAGCTGGGGGATAAAACCATCTTCGATGATCGGTCACAGTATCGGAGAATATGTTGCGGCATGTCTCGCTGGCGTGTTTTCATTGGAAGATGCCCTAAAATTAGTGGTTGCCAGAGGGATGCTGATGCAAGAAATGTCTCCCGGTTCAATGCTTGCAGTTCCTATGGAGGAGCAACGCCTTAAGTCTTATTTAAATGGCGGCTTATCGGTCTCGGTGTTTGATAGTCCTTCTCTACATATTGTTTCAGGGGAACAGAATGAGATCAAAGCTCTCGAAGATCGACTCACAGCGAATGGAATTGAATGCCAGCGCTTGCATACTTCCCACGCATTTCACTCGAAGATGATGGATCCTATGTTAAGGCCGTTCTTGAAGGAAGTGGAAAAAATTAAATTGAATCAACCACGGATTCCTTTTGTCTCCAATTTGACCGGAACATGGATAACACCCAGCGATGCCACAGATTCCAATTATTGGGCGCAACAACTGCGTCAACCTGTCCGCCTTCGGGAAAGTTTTGAGGAACTTCTAAAGAAGACCGATTCGATCTTCCTAGAAGTTGGACCGGGTCGCACATTAAGTGCATCGGCCAGGCGGAACTTTGAAGCAGGCTCTAAGACCCTTGTGTTTTCTTCGACACGCCATCCCAATGAAGACGCATCAGATCTAACCTTCATCTTGACTATGCTTGGCCGCTTGTGGCTAGCCGGTTTGCAGATAGATTGGACCGATTTCTATTCTAATGAAAAGCGTCAACGAGTGAGCTTACCCACCTATCCTTTTGAACGCAAACGATATTGGGTCAACCCGCGCAACACCACGTATTCCGCATCCATGGTAATTACTGAGCCAGAAGCAATTGAAAACACAGATACGGGTTTTCAGGATACCGTTTCACAAGCCAATGCTCCTAGAACCGAAGTGGAAAAATCGCTGGCTGAGATATGGGAAGAGTTGCTCGGCATTGACAATCTAAGCATTCACGATAATTTCTTCGAACTGGGTGGAAGTTCACTGCTTGCCACACGGTTGTTGACTCGGATTGCCAGTGTATATGGCAAGAAGTTACCCATGTCTACTATTTTCGAATCACCAACTATTGAAAAACTTAGCGGCCTTCTTGATCAGCAAGTTGCTGCGCCGAAATCAAGAAGAAGGTCTTCGCTCGTAAAAATCCAGGAAGGGCGATCATCAAGGCCCCCTTTCTACTGCGTGCCGGGTAATTTAGGCAATGTATTCGTTGATTTTGAATATCTCTATCGCCATCTTGGATCGGATCAAACTTTTTATGGCTTTCAGGATGGCTTGGGCAATCCATCAAAAATCGAGACACTGGCTGCTCGTTATATTGAAGATATTCGCAGGATTCAACCAGATGGTCCTTATCTTCTCGGCGGCGTGTGCTTCGGTGGGCCTGTTGCATTTGAAATGGCGCAACAATTACGACAGCAGGGACAGCAAGTATCATTTCTTGCGCTTATAGAACCGGCAACATTGCCATTACCGGGTATGAATTCGTACCGCGATCTCTTCGATGATATTTGGAAACGCTTCACGCGTACCCATGATTCTACGGGCAGAAATATCAAGATGAG
>DATCTP010000091.1:0-2527 GCA_036567885.1 Anaerolineales bacterium
ACTGCGCAAGAACCATATCGATCAATTCTTCGCGACTCAGTTGGGCCAAATCCTTCCGAACCAAAGTAGTTCCGTCCTTTCGAACTATATTGACCCATCTTACCAAACTTCATTCCCATCGCGAAGGGTGTGAGTAGATACCTGTGATATAATAGAACGTACGTTCTTATCGAATAGGAATCCCATGACCTTCAAACTTCAAGCACCATTTATACCGACTGGCGATCAACCCGAAGCGATTAACCAACTTGTAGATGGCATCCGCAAGGGGATGCGAAATCAAGTTTTGCTGGGCGCGACCGGTACAGGCAAAACGTTTACGGTTGCATCCGTCATTCAGGAATTGCAGATGCCGGCGCTGATTATGGCGCACAATAAGACTCTTGCGGCACAACTCTATGCGGAGTTCAAGGAATTCTTCCCTGAAAACGCGGTCGAGTATTTTGTCTCTTATTATGATTATTACCAACCCGAAGCCTATGTTCCCCGGCATGATTTATACATCGAGAAGGAAACCGAAATCAACGAAGAGATTGAACGCTTGCGCCTCGCCGCGACGATGTCGCTGGTCTCACGGCGGGATGTGATCATTGTAGCTTCGGTCTCTTGTATTTACGGTTTGGACAGCCCGGAAGAATTTGGGAAGGGCACCGTCATTTTGCAGATCGGTCAGTTGTATCGGCGCAACGCGCTGATACGTCAACTCGTCGAATCACAGTATCAGCGTAACGATATGGAATTGCGTCCCGGTACGTTCCGCGTGCGCGGCGACACTTTGGAGATCATTCCGGCTTATGAAGATAAGCGCGGCTTTCGAATCACATTTTTCGGCGATGAAGTCGAGCGCCTTACGCAATTCAATCCGCTCACCGGCGAAATATTGGATGAACCGAAAGAAGTTTCCATTTATCCAGCCAAGCAATATCTCACCGATGCCGACCGCATGAAAGAGTCGATTGCCGCCATCGAGAAAGAATTGGAAGAGCGCGTGGCGCTTTTCAAATTAGAAGGAAAATTGCTCGAGGCGCAGCGCATCGAGCAACGCACGCGCTATGATTTGGAAATGCTGAAGGAAGTTGGGTATTGTTCGGGCATCGAAAACTATTCGCGTCATCTTGATCAGCGAGCGGCAGGCACACATCCGTGGACGCTGATCGATTTTCTGCCAAGCGATTATTTGCTCATCATTGACGAAAGCCATATGTCCGTTCCGCAAATCCGCGGCATGTACAACGGCGACCGCTCGCGCAAGGAAACGTTGGTGGAATATGGATTCCGTTTGCCAAGCGCATTGGATAATCGTCCGTTGAAGTTCAATGAATTTGAAAAATCAATGGGATATACCATTTATACATCTGCCACGCCGGGGCCGTATGAAATGGGTCGCGCAGAGCAAATCGCAGAACAGATCATTCGCCCAACGGGATTGATTGATCCCGAAGTCGAAGTGAGACCAACCGCCGGTCAGGTGGATAATTTGATTGGCGAGATCCGCCAACGGGTCGAGCAAGGCGAACGAATCCTTGTCACAACATTGACGAAACGCATGGCGGAAGATTTGTCCGATTACTTGATGGAACTTGGAATCAAAGTCCATTATTTGCATTCGGAAGTGGAAACGCTGGAACGTGTCGGCATCTTGCGCGATTTGCGGCTCGGTGTTTTTGACGTTGTGGTTGGAATCAATCTTTTGCGTGAAGGACTTGACCTGCCGGAAGTTTCATTGGTCGCGATTTTGGACGCGGATAAAGAAGGTTTCCTGCGCTCCCAAACGGCTCTTATCCAGACCATTGGGCGGGCAGCGCGTCACGTGAATGGACGCGTCATCATGTACGCCGACCGCATGACCGATTCGATGAACGCCGCCATCACCGAAACGAATCGCCGCCGCGCCAAGCAGGTGAAGTACAACGAGGAACATCACATCACACCGGTCAGCATTCATAAGGCGATTCGGGATATTACGGATCAACTGTCGGGCGAGGCGAAAGACAAAGCGCTAGGGGTCAACGATTCAAAGGCGGAATACCGAACGAAACATGATAAGACTTCGCGCAGTGAATTGCAAAAAATAATTTCTGAAATGGAAAAGCAGATGAAGGAAGCCGCCAAGAATTTGGACTTTGAAAAAGCCGCCGCGCTGCGTGATGAAATGTATGAGCTAAAAGCGATTCTCGCAGACGATGCGGATTTAAAACCGTGGGAGCGGATTAAGTTGCTTACGGGAGAAGAATGATCCCGCTTTGGCGATGAACAAAATATATGCTTGAAAGTCGGCCAACTTATAGATATTTTGGGAAATTCGTTGAGTGGATGCTGTGATATAAAGCGGCGTCCACTTCCAGGATGTGCACGTAGATCCAGCGCGCAAGGTCATCGTGCACCTGAAATGCAAACTCTGTCACGTTTTCCGCGCTTTCAAATTCATCCTCGTAATTTTCCAGCCTGCGTTTAAAGAAAGCGTGCGCCTCTTTGTTGTGCACTGCCACTGGACACTGGTATTTTTCCATGCAGTCTTCCTCACAGG
>DATCTP010000092.1:0-3317 GCA_036567885.1 Anaerolineales bacterium
ATGACGTTAACGCTCATTGTAGAAATTTCTCCAGCAGTCCACGCAAACGGACTTCCCAATTTTCGCGGCGCGGACGCGAAGCATACACGAGTCGCTCATATTGTTCCAGCATCGTTTTCGTTGTCCGCTCGATGGCATAACGGGTGGAGGCTTGGCGCGCCGCGTCGCCCATTTGCTTGCGCAGGCTTGCGTCGAGGCACAGACGCGTGAGCTTTGCGGTGAAGGATGCCAAGTCTTGCGTTGTCAAAAACCCGGTCTTGCCGTCTTCGATGGTATCGCCAACACCGGGCGAATCGATTCCGATCACAGGCAATCCCGCCGCCATACCTTCGATGACCGAAAGCGGATGGACTTCCGTAACGGATGCGGTCACGAACGCGTCGCACATGGCGAGATACGCCGGCAGCTTTTCGTACGGAATCAAACCGGTGAAGCGGACGCGCTGACTGAGATTGAGTTCCGCTGCAAGCTGTTTCGTCTCTTCCTCGATTTGCTTTTGCCCGCTGCCAAGGATCAGGAGATAAACATCATTGAGCGCCTGTGCTACGCCTGCAAAGGATTGAAACAGAAAAGAAAGATTCTTTTCGGTTGCGATCCGTCCGGCGTAAACGATCAAAACATCTTCCTGTTTGAATCCAAAATCGGCGCGGGATAACGGTTTGGCTTGATAAAAACTTTGGAGTTCCACGCCGTTTGGAATGATCTCGACGCGGCTGGTCACGCCCATCTTGCGCAAAATATTTGCCATCCCTGCTGAAGGAGAAATAACCAAATTCATCGCTTCGCAGAACGGAGGCATATACGCTTGAAGCAATCCGTCGCTGATCTCTTCCGGCACAATGGGGAAGTAGGCTTGCGCATATAAGTCATACCGTGTGTGATTAGTGAATACGATGGGAATATGCAATGGTTCGGAGTAACGCAGGGCGAGGCGTCCGCTCAAGAACGGATGATGAACATGGACAATATCCATCGTCTGCAATAACTTTTTGGCGGCAACGGTATGACGGAAAGAAAGATAATAGCCGGTGTCCACCAGCGGCAGTCCGGGTGAACGGATGACGCGCGGCTCGTCGTCGTGGTAATCCTGATCGCCGAACGTGAAGACAAAAACTTCATGTCCCGCTTTTTCGAGATAGCGTTTATTCAAGTCAATGTAATTGGTAATGCCGCTGACGTGCGGCTTGTAAACGTCAGCCATCATGGCGATGCGCATCAGTACATGGTACAAGCAAGAAGGCGCGGTGTCAAGAAGATTGAAAAGAAAGTGAGAAGGATGAAATCAAAATTGTATATGATAAAATCCGTGCATCAAGGAGAGTATGACCGTCAAATTGATTTTGCGTGACAAGGAATTTGAAGTTAAACCCGGCATGACGTTGTTATCGTCATTGCAAAAGATAAATGTTTTGCCCGAGTCGGTTATTGCAACGCGAGAGTCCGAAATGATTCTCGAAGATGAAATATTGAAAGACGGCGATGTGGTCAAGTTGATTGCAGTAATTTCTGGCGGTTAATTTAAACACAACACTTGCACTTGACGCAAGTGCAGGTGAGGACACGAAGGACTCAAAGGAAAAACCTTCGTGCTCTTTGTGTCTTTGTGGTGAAAAAGAGTCTTTATGAAATGTCGTAAATGCGGTGAGAAGGCTTCGGTCAATATGCGCCAGCATAAACTGGCGTTGTGCAAGGAACACTATCTCGAATGGGTTCCTGAGCAGACCGAGCGCTTCATCAAGAAATACGAAATGTTCAGCCATGACGACAAAATTCTCGTCGCGGTTTCGGGCGGAAAAGATTCGCTCTCGCTGTGGGACATTTTGATTCGTCTCGGTTATCAAGCGGATGGACTCTATATTGGTCTCGGCATTGACGCGGGCATTGGTTATTCATCCGAGTCGCATCGTCTAGCCGAAAAATTTGCAAACGAACACAATCTCAAACTTCAAGTTGTCGATATTGAAAAAGAATACGGTCAGCCGATTCCGGTTCTGTCCGAATTGTCGCATCGCGGACACGGCAAGCCGTGCGCGGTCTGCGGACTCACTAAACGTCATGTGATGAATCGCATCGCGCGCGACCTCGGTTACGACGTTTTGGCAACCGGTCATAATCTTGACGATGAAGCGGCGGTACTTTTCGGGAATACACTTTCGTGGTCCGGCGAATATTTACTTCGACAAGGTCCCGTTCTTCCCTCGACCGATGGCTTGGCGCGCAAGGTCAAGCCGCTCTGCCGCTTCTACGAACGCGAAATGACGGCTTACGCGCTGTTGCGCGGCATCGAATATATTTATGAAGAATGTCCATTCGCCGAAGGCTCGACTTCGATCTACTATAAAGAAGTGCTCAACCAATTGGAGAACGATCGTCCCGGCGCCAAGTTGACGTTTTATCTGCGTTTCCTCGAGGCGCGTCAAAGCGGATTGTTTGCTCCATCAAAAGATGCGGCTCTCAATTTGCATCCGTGTACCAATTGCGGCCAACCGACATCTGCACCCGGCTTATGTTCGTTTTGCCGAATGATTGAAAAGGTTGCGGAGCAAGAGCGGCTGGTAAATAACTTATAAATTGAATGTCATTGCGAGGAGTGCAACGACGAAGCAATCTCGTTCTCTTTTCCAACAAATGCTTGCTGGTTATTTGAGATTGCCACGGCGGCGTAGCCGCCTCGCAATGACATTAAATAAAGGAGATTTATCTTATGCCTACCAAATCAACTGATTTGAAAAACTTAACGCTATTAGGGCACAAATCCCAACCCAGCAAAAAACTGGAAGCATTTCCCAATCACAACCCGGATCGTTATTACCTGGTCACGCTCGAGAGCGATGAATTTACGTGTGTATGTCCCGCAACCGGTCAACCCGATTTTGCCACGATCAAAGTGGAATATGTTCCTGATAAAAAGATCGTCGAATCGAAGTCGTTCAAATTATATTTGTGGTCGTATCGCAATGAAGGCGTTTTCCATGAGCATGTGGTCAATACAATTCTTGATGATCTCGTCAAGACTTTGAATCCGCATTACTGCAAAGTCACCGGAATATTCAGCGTGCGCGGTGGAATCGGTATTACGGTTGAATCTGAAAAAGTAAAAACCCGCGCCGCGAAAATTGCTGTGCGTTGAAAATTTCAAATGACAGATGATTTTAGAGTTACATGAGTCCAATCACAATTTCAAAACAAACCGCGCGCAGATTTGTTCTCGGCAAACAAGGCTTGTGGCCCGGACGAAGGTGGAAAGGAAAGCGCGGCACGGTTGATGCACTCAATATTTGCGAGGCGGTGCAACTTGATCCGTCGAATGTGATTGC
>DATCTP010000093.1:0-4506 GCA_036567885.1 Anaerolineales bacterium
GGCCTGGATATAAATCTCCACTTCGAGCGTGGCAAAGGTCGGGCCGCCGAGCAAAAGGATGACGCTAAAGCTGGTGAAGTCAAATAAAAAGACGAGCAACGACGCGGCGAAGATCGAAGGACGCAGCAAGGGCAATGTCACGTTCCACCAGACGCGGCGTTCGTTCGCACCGAGGGAGCGGGCGGCTTGTTCCAATTTTGGATCAAGCCCGGAAAGCGCGTTGCTGACCATGCGAATCACAATCGTGGTGTTGTAAAAAATGTGAGCCAGCAGAATCGCACCCAATGTGCCGACAAATTGAATCGGCGGATTGCTCAGCGAAAACAGGTGCACCCACGCGAGGTTGATCCAGCCGCGCGGGCCGAGCAATGCGTTGAACCCCGCCGCGACCACAACGGTCGGCAACATGAACGGAACGGTGGTCAGCGCGCGCAACAATGATTTTCCGCGAAAATCAAAGCGGGCAAAGAGATACGCGGATGGCAAACCGATCAGCAATGTTAGCAGGGTTGATAAGGTTGCTTGATAGAAAGTAAAAAATAGAACCTGAAAAGCTAATTGAACATTCTCTGCTTTGAGAGTCTCAAAGCTCAAGCCAAAAGAAAGTATTCGAAAAAACGGATAAAAGAATAATACGCCGAGAAACGTCAGCGGCGCGAGCCAAAGCAAAATGCGGCGAGAAATAATTGATTTCATCCCGTTAATTTGTAGGGACACAGCGGCGCTGTGTCCCTACAATGAATTAATGCAACACCGCGTTTGTCCAAGCCTGGACCCAAGCATCACGGTTCTTGGCCATATCATCTGAATTCAACGCGGCGGGCTGGGATGGAATCGGAGCAAACTTTGTAAACGCGTCCGGCAAGGAAATATTCGATGCCACGGGATAGACAGCCATCTGTCCCGGCACATCGGCTTGGAAGGATGCGCCCAGCATGAAGTCAACGAATTTTTGGGCGAGGGCAAGATGCTGAGTCCCTTTCAGGATGCCGACAAATTCAATTTGATGGAAGCAGGTATCGGGTCCGACCACCGCCGCGATGGACGCTTCTGCAATCGGCGTCGGCGCCGACATCACTTCGTACGCCGGATCGGTCGCATACGAAACCACCATCGCCTGCGCTCCATTACCGGAAGAGCCGCTGAAGTTGGTGTAATACGCGGTTTCCCAGCCATCCACCACCACGAGGCCGTTGGCGCGCAATTGTTTCCAATACCCAAGATAACCGGGGTCGCCAAAATGTTTAATGGTGGCAAACAAAAAGTCGAGGCCCGGAGACGAAGTGGCGGGATTCTCCATCACAAGCAGACCTTTATAGTCAGGCTTGGTCAAATCTTCGAGGCTTTGCGGCGCGGACAGATTATGTGCGCTGAAATAAGTTTTATCGTAGACCACACACACATAACCATGATCCACGGGCAAGGCGCGGTTCGATGAGTCGAGCTGATATTGCGCGGGAATATTTTTCAGCGCAGGCGAAGCATACGGCTGGTAAATATCCGCGGTCAGCGCCTCGGAGAGCAACGTGTTATCCACGCCATACAACACATCCGCCAACGGCGCGCTTTTGGAGAGAATGGCTTTGTTGAGCATCGCGCCCGCGTCGCCGCCTTTGACAAACGTGACCTTCACATTATTAACTTGTTCAAAGGCTTGAATCACGTTATCGCTCACAGCGAATGAATCATGCGTCATCACGGTAAGCGCTTGCGGCGTCGAAGGTTTCGGCGCGCATGCAACCAGTGAGACCATTAAGACCAGCAAGACTTTTAAGACTAATGAAAAGCGTTTCATGGTTTTCCTTTCTAGGAACGAGTATGTATAACAAGAAGCAATCCAGTTTCAATGTTGACTTCGGCAACAATGTCCAGCATTTCATTGCTGATGCCGCGCGTTTTATCTGGGTACAGGGTTTCATTGTTCAACGGCCAGCGCAGACCGTTCGTGCGAATGCCTTGGACCGCGCCATTCCACGGAATTAACGAAACAACATCTCCGCGTCTTCCTTCGACCCGAGAACTGTCGCGGCAAAAGAAAACTTCCTCCGCCCCATCATCGAGCCGGCAGTCGAGAGCCGTGATTCCTGAATCGGAAAGCAGGGAAATATTTCCAAGCGTCTGATCGAGACGATTTCCAAGCGCGGCGAGGATACGAATAGATGTCGGCTTTTGTTCCAGCGCATGATTCAACGCCAATTCCAAATCCGTTTCGTTTTTATCGCGCGGATATTGGGTAACCTTTGCATTGGCTTTTTGCAATTCCATATCCGTCACCGAATCAAGATCGCCGACAATGAGATTTGGTTTCAACCCAAGCGCGAGCGCATGGCGCGTACCGCCGTCTGCGCAGATGATGTAATCATCCGGCTTGATGAGGGCACGGGCTTTTTCAATATCGGGCAAGTTGCCGTTGGCAAAGATAATGATACGAGGCATACAATCTCTTTACCCCTCCGTCCTTCGGACACCTCTCCCAATTTCCAATGGAAATTGGGAGAGGATGGTGGGGGTCAAAACAAAAACCATCCTCAGTGGAGGATGGTTGGCATTGAAACGATGTTCCCTCCGCTGGTATTAACCAGATCAGGTAATGCGGGTCGAGCGTTTGACGCTCCTCTCAGCCTGTTCCTACGGCAGGCTCCCCGTTCCATAAATTGTATGCAACAAATATACTCTAAAGCTTCAGAATGTCAACCTTAGCGCACGCGGCGCTTCCACTCCTCCTTCAATTCCAATTCGCGCGGGCTGAGACCAGAATCGAGCGCCAGAAAATCAATCAGTAGACGATTAAATCTAGCCGCCTCATCCAGCATCGGGAAGTGACCCGAACCTTCCAGGTTGATCTGGTGCATGTGAAGCGATGTGGGCGCACTTTCAACGGGAGGAACAATGATGGAAGGATCGTTCTGTCCATAAACCAACAGGCACGGGACATCCGTCTCGCGGAATTGCGTGAACAAACCATTCGCCTGGAAACTGTTCATCGAAGCCGCGATGGCGCGTGTGTCCGATTTGGACGCGTCGGAGAGAGCCATGGTCGCTTCGGCGGTGCGGCTCGAAAGCCAATCCACCAGTTCGACGGCAGTCGATGTGCGGAGTTTGGCATTGACCGAATTAAAGTCAAGGGGCGAATTGACCGCCATGATGCGGTCCACGCTGCCGGGTTGTTGAGCCGCGAAATAAAATCCGACCAGCGCGCCGAGTCCGTGTCCAACGATTGCGATCTTTCCGATTCCCATTTCATCCAGGAACCGACTCAACAACGCGGCTTGCTGTTCGAGCGAATAATGAGTCTCATCGTGAGAGGTATCGCCGTAACCAAAAAGATCGAGCGCATACGCGCGGAACGATGTGGATGCCACTTGCATCGAGGCAATCCAATAGCGCCACGAGCCGACCCAGCCGTGCAGAAAGACGATGGGACGACCGCGTCCCAACGCTTCGTAATGCACAATGGCTTGGTCAAGAATGATCGCGCTCAAAAAGATTCACTTTCCAAATTTCGATAAGATCGCTCTGACCCGGTCAGTCAACTGATCCGGCGCAAACGGTTTCAGCAAATATTCTTCCGCGCCCGCTTCGAGGCCGGTTTGGATTTCGGATTCCTGTCCTTTGGCGGAAAGGAAGACAACCGGAATATCTTTTAATTCAGGATTGGCTTTCATGACGCGGCAGGCATCGTAGCCGGTCATACGCGGCATGCGGACATCCATCAGAATTAAATCCGGGAATTCCACGGAAGCTTTCTGCACAGCTTCTTCTCCATTATTGGCAGCCACCACCTCATAGCCCGCAAACCGCAGTGTGAACGCGACCAGGTCGCGGATATCAGGTTCATCTTCGGCAATCAAAATTTTCGGCATTCGACCCTCATTTATCCTTCTGAATAGGTAAAGTGAACGAGAAGATGCTTCCCTTACCCGGTAGCCCTTCGCTCTTCATCCAAATTTTTCCGTTGTGCATCTCAACCAACTGACGCACAATCGGCAAGCCCAGACCTGTGCCCGGCGTTGCCAATACCAGCGGATGTTCGCCGCGATAGAAGCGCTCAAAGACGCGATCCTGATCGACGGGCGCAATACCCACGCCGTCATCTTCCACATCCACTTGAACTTCGGCGCCGTCCACGGCATGGATGCTGACTTTGATGGTTCCATTCTCAGGCGTGTAATGGTAGGCATTGTCCACCAAGTTATCGATCACCTGGCGAATGCGTTCTGCATCGCCCAGTACGCGCGGCAAAGATTTCGGAGCATCAAGCGAAAGCGCCATCGGCTTGCCTTCCTCCTGCGAACGCCGCAAAACATCGCCCATGACATCCTCGGCAATTTCCCGCAGGTCGAGCGGCTGTGGCGTCAAGATAACGCGTCCAGCCTCGATGCGTGAGATATCCAGCAGGTCGTTGACCAGAATATTCAAGCGGTCAATATTATTCTTGACGATGTTCAGGAAGTGCGATTGGTTTTCATTGACGGCGCCGGCCGCGCCCATCAACAACACATCGAC
>DATCTP010000094.1:0-3254 GCA_036567885.1 Anaerolineales bacterium
GCTCTTTAAAAAGTCCGTCAACCGCGAAGATTTTTTAGCCTATGCCGCGTAAGCCGGGAAAGTCTTGTTGCGGCACTGAATAGCGGCAGACATCAAGCGAGTGCCGCGTGACGTCGGACGATAGAGGCGGCTGTCCTTGACCTTGGAAATCAGGCCATGGCCGCGCAATTTTGCAACTAGGCGCGCCACATGGGCACTGCGTTGATGTTGTTCGAGTGGGGTTTTGGCGGGTTTGGGATACAGATGGGCCTGCAGGTTTTTGTTGCGGAAGCCGTTCAAGGCATGTTCGCCAGCCAAGACGGCGGAGAAGAGGGCACAATCGGCTTGAGTGACGGGATTGAATCTGGCGTAACGCTTTTCCTGTTGGATGTTGGGATGGCACAAGCCTTCGAGTTCGGCGACGGCTTTGCCTGTAGGTTGAGCATAGGCCAAGGCATTGAGGTAGCGATTGTTAGCCTGTCGACCGACTTGGGCATAACGCCAAAGATTGGCTACACCTTTTCCCATCGGCACCCAGTGACGTTTGCGTCCCTGCCGGGTCTCTACGAGGCGCAGGACCCGAAACTCCCGTGGCTGGTTAATGGTGGTCTCGATGCGGAGGATATTGGCGGCATCGTACCACTTGAGGGAGTTGCCCTTCATGCGATGTTTGATGCGGCGCCCTTCGGGACGCTTCTTGCTGTCCGTCGTGACTTGCCCTTGAAATCGGCCATGGAGTTTGCGCCCCAGAAAACGGAGGACGTCTTCGGCGCTAAAAGTGGTCATGGACAGTTCCAGAAGCGAAGGCAACAAGGCTTCTAAAGTGGTGCGGTCACGAAAGAAAACATCGGTCGCATATTCTGCCTGATCGAGCGACCAATAATATTCGCCAAACCCCACCTTGCGAATTGTGGCCAGGAGCGGGTTGACGCGTCGGGCAAAGGCTCGCAACACCCTCAGCCATTTGCGCCCCACGAAGCGCTCACATAAAGCTTGGGCTGTTTCCAAATCCGCGATGTGCGTCAGCTTGTTGTCGTAGCGCTCATAGGTAATGTGGCGCCGGTCTAATTGCTGAGCCAACCACTCTCGCCCGTTCCAGTAGATTTGGATGTCGAAGGGAAACCAGCTCTGCAGGCCAATATGCATCAGCCCAAACTCGCGGTCCAAATAGTACAAGTAGTAATGCAGACATTTCCGCAGACGACGGACCACCTCCAATTTGCAACTTTGCCGATTGCCTCGCACATCGAAGGACATACATGTTTCCATGACGGAAAAGATGCAGACCAATCCTTCTGTGACACCATCCCGCTCTGCAATCGAGCGAGCCAGGTCTTCTTTGGTGCGTCGGCGCTGTCGGCAGGTACTGCCAAGGACGCCCGGCCTCCTGGGCCAGACCTTCGAGGTGTGCCTTCAGCGTTTGCGTCGACTCCTGCGCATACTTGCCAAAGTCTTTGAGCAATATTCCCTGGCGCGACAGAAATGCGCCAAACGCCCCCTGGCCCATGAAACCCAGCAGGTGTCCTTTAAAGATCATGCGATCAAACATCGAAAGGGTTCCTGTAATCTCGTCTCGGTGTATACTCAGAAATGTATCCATCATGGCCTGTCCGTGAGCGAATGGTTGGCATTGAGCCTTCGGGCTCCTCTATCGGTGCCCATTGCGGCGTTCCGTTAGCCTTCATTCTCTCACAAAGACAGGCCACCTTCTTGTTTTGGTTGCGGCCGGAGGCTGCGCTATGGATATAACATTTCATATCTTTGGAAGTCTATTGCAGAATCAAACTGCCGTCCCAGAACCGCCGCACGGTTCTTAAAGGACTGGTAGAATCATTCGCATGATTGCACAATTTAACTCCATCATGTCCCACCATAAATATAAAGCGGGGATCTTTATATTGCTCGCCTTCGCTTCCGCAATTTGCTTTACGCTGGTTATCGCGCGCGTCACCTACAGCAACACTTACGGCTATGTGGGGCTGGTTTGGAATCTCTTTCTGGCGTGGATTCCATTCGTACTGGCATACCTTGCATACATCCTTTCGTGGCGGAAAATGTTGATGTACCTGACCATTCCCACATTTGCTTTTCTGTGGCTGATCTTTTTCCCAAACGCACCCTATATCCTCACCGACCTTCAACATCTCGGACAAGCCGCAGCCAATGTTCCGCTCTGGTATGATGTGATTTTGTTGATCTGGTTTTCGTGGACCGGTATGCTGCTTGGAATCGTTTCGCTTAATCTCATGCAGGAAATCATCAAACGCGAATTCGGGCGATGGTTCGGCTGGGTCTTTGTCATCATCGTGGCGGGACTCAGCAGTGCCGGTATTTATGTCGGACGCTTTATCCGCTTGAATAGCTGGGATGTATTTCAAAATCCCACGCATGCCGTCATCAATCTTTGGGATTGGCTCTCCGATCCAAGTCTGCGTTCGTTCGGATTCATCGGTCTTTATACGCTGTTCTTCATCTTTGTTTATCTCACGATCTATGCCTTCAGCCATCTCCAGCAAGAACAAATGGAACAATCCTGATGCCTGCCCTGATCCTTATTCGCGGCGGCGGAGACCTGGCAAGCGGCGTTGCTTTGCGCCTGCATCGTGCGGGACTCAATGTCGCCATCACGGAACTTCCCCAGCCGTTCGCGGTGCGCCGCACGGTTTCATTTGCCGAAGCAATCTACGAAAAAGAGATCAGCGTGGAAGGAATAACCGCGCGAGTTGTGAATGACCCAGCGGACACGCTCAAGATTTTAAACGTGCTTTCCAAACAACAAATTCCAGTATTGAACGATCCGAATTGTGTTGCCGCGAAAACCTTGAGTCCGCTCGCTATCGTGGATGGACGGATGATGAAACACCCGCCGGAAGCGCTATCCCATCGAGCGCTCCTTTATCTCGGACTTGGGCCGGGTTTCACCGCCCCGCTTCATTGTCACGCCGTGATCGAAACCCAGCGCGGACATACGCTGGGACGCGTAATCTGGGAAGGTTCGACGCTTAACGATACATCCGCACCCGAAGGTGATCCGCGCCGTGTTTTGCGTGCGCCGATTGGCGGAATAATCACCAACCATAAAGATATCGGCGATCACGTGGAAGAAGGCGATCTCGTCGCAGAGATTCAATCTGAAACCGGAAATCAAAAATCGAAAATCGTCAGCCCGTTTAAAGGCATTGTGCGCGGATTGATCCATTCAGGATTAACCGTAACCGGCGGGATGAAGATCGGAGATATTGACCCGCGCGATGATGTGCGTCTCTGCCAGTTGG
>DATCTP010000095.1:0-4994 GCA_036567885.1 Anaerolineales bacterium
AAGCCGCGCTGCATTGAGTGGAGGAATGTTATTCATTGGCAGAGCGATGCAGTGTTATTGGCGGCGCTTTGACTAGCAGTGGTGTAGGGCCACGCGCCTGCTTGAAAGTCCGCGACAAATTCCCGCAGGATGTTGAAATCTACCTGCCAGTAGAAAACACCCTTCTTTTGATCTGGGAACACGGGATCATAAATTCTGGCGCCGGTAAACAGACTTTCGGGGAAATTGTAAAGAGCGATGTTTTCGCGCGGCAGTTGTGTTCCGAGGCAGGCTAATTGCGCCATGACTTCCGGGCTGAGGTCTGTTTGCACGGAGTCTTGGAACGCATTGATCAGGGCGGGGATTTGCGTTACGACTTGCGGGCTGGTAAGTTTTTTGTGCAAGGCGCATAAGATGATGTTCTGATAATCGCCGCGCGCGAAGACGCCGTCCACGCGGTTGCGCGCTACCTCCAACGCTTCGGTGCCATTGAGATGATGCGTGCCTGCTTGAAGATTTGGATCGTGGCTTAATGCCACCGGCTCTTTGAACGTCACGTCAATTCCGCCGACCGCATCCACCATCTTGACGAAAGTCTTCATATTGACCGCGATATAGTGATCCACGTGTACGCCGAAATTAATATTGAGAGTCAGCGCCAGCAATCCGGGACCCGCGCTAGGATCGTTCCAATAATGAAAGCCATCGCCGGGATTCCCATAAAGATAGGCTTGATTCAGCTTCTCGTGATCCTGTCCATTAAGATGGTTGGATATATATGGAATTTTGACCCAAAGGTCGCGTGGAAAATCGAGCATGGTCACGCTCGGCTTGACAAAGTCCACGCGTACGACGCGTGTGACATCCGCTAATCCGTAAGTGTAACTTGTTCCGCGTGTGTCGGAGCCGATCAATAAAATATTCATCACGGCTGGGCCGCCGCATAATGGTATTCCGCTTGGAGGAGTGGTGGATGGTAAATAAAACGGCAAGTTGGGCAACGCTGTCCACGTTGACGAAATCGGAGCTGGTGTATACGGCGAAGTTGGTATCGCTGCGCCGAGCGGATGATGCATCCAAAGTTGATATGCTTGAGTGCTCTCATAGCTCACGCCGATCAATAAACCAACGGCGAGCATCGCTAGAACCGCAATAATGATTTTTTGGATTCTGTTCATAGGTCAGTTTAGCGGCGGAATATTCGCCGGCGGAGGCGCGAGGAAATAAACCGTGACCCATTGTCCCCAACCCTGATAATCGGAATCGCTGTAACCGAGGTCCACCCAGGGCTTGCCAACGCATCCGCCGCACACATCTTGAATGCTGGCAAAGCCGTAACCCGGAATAAATAACTGCTGGCCCTGCATTGCTAAATACCAACTATATTTTACTGCCACCACGCCTTTCTTGACCGGCAATCCACTCGATGTGCCCGAATAACATTTTCCCGGCGCGGAGCGGCACGGCGAGTACGAGGTCGCATACATTTGAATCGCGCGCCAATATTGAATCTGGACTCCGTTCACCGCGGCTGTGTGGATCACCACCTTTGTTCCTAATCCGACGATTTGATCTTGCGGCGCACGGACGACTGTTTCGGATTCGGTTTGCCGCGAAACCTCCTGTCCATCTTCGTAAACGATTCGAACGCGGCTTGCCGATAAACCTGGTTGACCAGCTTGCAAGATTTGCTGTTGGTCGAGTTCTACATTCGCCGACTGCTGATAATCGGTTTTGAATGGAATGGATTTTTCGGATAAGAGAATCGATTCGCTGATATGCGACACTTGGATTTGCCCGTTAGATGGGAGCGCTTCATTCTCGGACGGTTGGCTGGAGTCCAGCCCGAGCAGCGGAATCCCAGCCTTCGCTAACGCGCCGCCCACCGTCGAGGCGGAGGCGCGGAATTGGAACGGTTTGCCGTCCAACATCACCGTCCACGCGCGTGATGGAATGTATGAAACATTTATCGGTCCCGTGATAGGTGTTTGAATTGGCGGATTGATTTGATCGCTGGTATAAAGTTGTGCGCCCGCCTGTGACAATGCTTCGCCGATTGTCTGAGTTATGGTTTGGATTATTTTCCCGTTGACCGTCAACGCCACCGCGCGCTGAACTTGAAGTGTATAGGATTGCGCGGCGGGCATAGGCTGGTTAATGGCAAACGGTTTACCGTTCAGTAAAACGGTATCGTTTGCCGTAATGCGGATTCCGGCTCCGGTCAAAAGCGAAGCGGGAACGCGCTCGTTGGTCGTCAGCTGGTGGATTTGATCGCCGTCAATGACGGTGATCGTTTGAGTAGATTGCGGCTGGCACGAGATTAAAAAAAATAATATTGGTAAAACAAAGCTGAATGCGCGTCGCATAAAGTTATTCTAACATACGGATAAAGTTAGCATTATGAATGAACTCTTGAGTTTTTCAAGAAATTGAATCTGAAAGCGGTGCGGCTTGACTTTTTGTATGCCGAAGCAGTAAATACATTCCGAGAACGAGGATGGTATTGAAGATGCTTAACAGGTCTTTTTGCGTGCGGGCTTGTATAAATAGTGAATAAATGGAGACCACATCCAAAACAACCAAAAAAACGAAAACAAGGAGATAGGATTTTGTCCGCTCAACAAGTGTCCCTACAATCCAGACAATGGAAATCACATAGGGTAATTGATCGTAAGACCAAAGATAAATCGTTGAAATGAATCCGAGCGGGATAATGATGTTGAATGCTTCCCATGCGTTCAATCGATCACGGTTGCGCCAGAGATAATAGCCGCCGAGGGCAACGATAAGAATCGCCCCGAGCGTTCCACCGATCCACATACAGGTTTCATTTTTGTTGCATGCAAGATATGCAAAACTATAGATATTGGAATCGACTCCTAACGTCCGGTCAAGGACAACGGCACTGGCGCCGCGCATTTTGATCACCCAAAGCGGGTCACGTAACATTCCGATGATCAACAAAAAGATTCCTCCGATTCCTACTCCGATGATTGCCTTCCAAGCGCGGCGCGCCAGAAACCAAATGCCAATCAGGATTAATATCGTGAGTCCTTGTGGCGGCTTTAATAAGGTCAATGAAAGAATCGCCCCCGCCCAAAAGGATTGGTTGCGCTCCAAGAGGAGAATGGCTAACACGATGACAGCCACGGCTAAGGGTCCGACTGATCCGATTTGTAACGTCAAGTAAACAGGTCCGAAGAATAAAAGGAAAATCATCAGCGGCAAGAAAAGAATGCGCTGTGCATCTTCTCGCCAATGGTTAAGCAGCCAGTAGACTGTCAGCGCAATGATGATTTGCGAAACAATTTGCCAAACGATATAAGCTTGACCTAAGGAAAGCCATCCAATCGGCACCATGAAGAATGCCAATGGCAGAGGGTAGGGAAAGATTTTGTTGGGTATCCACGTTGCGCCAAAGGCGTAATGGCTTGCCAGCCATTGAGTTTGATCGTATGGATTTTGCCCAGTCCACATCATGTGGCCCGATAGCCAAAAGAAAAAGAAGTTGGAGTTGGTGTAATCCTGATGGATATAATTTTGCATCGCCTTCAGGTAAAATATTACACCGAGCAGGAGCACTGCGAGAATAATACCTATAAAACTAACTATCAATTTGTGTTTAGGTTTCAATAAAATCTTCATCTTGGTTCAAGTTTACATCATTTTTCTTTCGGCTATCGTATGGGAACTGTACCGAAAAAGGTTGTTTTGTGTGACGATTTCTGATATGTTTAACGGTACCTCATTATAAATAAGGAGAAAGAATGAAAAACATAATGCGGATCCTAATTTTAGTTTTTTTTGTCTCACCGATGCTGGCGGCTTGTGCAAGCGGAAACAGCGCGCCATCTACATCCATCCATGTCACATTGACAGATTTCCAGTTTACGCCGAATAGCTTTACCGTTCCTGCCGGTGCGCAGATTTCGTTCACTGCCGTAAATAACGGCGCCGATGAACACAGCTTCGCCATCATGAAGCTCGGCCATGAAATCAAAACCCATTTCACTGACGCGGATAAGCCGAACATTTATTGGTTGGAAGCAACAATCGAACCTGGTCAAACCATCACTGACACTTTTACCGCTCCCAGCGATCCGGGAATGTATCAAGTCCTTTGCATTCATCAAGGTCATTTTGAAGCGGGCATGGTCGCTAAATTGATCGTTGTAACGAAATAAGTATTCAAACATGAGCCGACCGCTAATTACCAGCCTTACTAATCCCTTGGTGAAGCAAGCACGCGCCTTGCGCCAGCGGAAATCACGCGCCGAGAGCGGGTTGTTTATCGTGGAAGGTTTGCATCATGTCGGCGAAGCGCTCGAAGCTGGCTGGCAAATTGATTCGATCCTTTATTCGCCCGAGGTTCTAACCAGCGATTTTGGGCACGCTTTGATCTCTCGAGTCACGCAGTCGGCGCAGCCAGGCGGCGTCATGCCGCCAGTGGTGCAGCCTGTTTCTACGCAGGTCATGGAATCGTTGGCGGATAAAGAAAATCCGCAGGGCATTTTGGCGATTGTTCATCAGAAGTCAACCAAACTCGATGATTTGAAATCAATCCGTATGGGCGCGGCAGTTGTCTCGCCGCAAGACCCGGGCAACGTTGGGACAATTTTGCGTACGCTTGATGCGGTCGGCTCGGATGCGCTGTTCCTGCTCGATGGCGGCGTGGACCCATATCATCCAACATCGGTCCGCGCCAGTATGGGGACGATCTTTTGGAAACCAGTCGTTCAGACTTCGTTCAAAGAATTTGTCGATTGGGCGCGGCGCGGCAAGCTCCAACTTATCGCCACATCCGCTCATGCTGAACAAATTTATCTGGACTTCAAGCCGAACGCGCCCTGGATTCTGGTTCTTGGAAGTGAACAAAAGGGGCTTTCCGCGGACCAACTCAAAGCGTGCGATGTCAGCGTTTCTTTGCCCATGCGCGGACGCGCCAGTTCGCTCAATCTGGCGGTAGCGGCCGGGATTCTCTTGTATCAATTTGTAAAATAAAAACACGGATGGCG
>DATCTP010000096.1:0-6956 GCA_036567885.1 Anaerolineales bacterium
AGAAAATAGGTTTTCTCGAGCGGAGTAGTAATTACATTCGTAGTTGCACTGATGTTTTGATTCATAGTTGCCTCCTATCAATGGCCAAGAGTAACCATTATGAATTTAACAAGCAAAATAGCCACCGTAGCAAGCAAATAGAGCCTCAGGATGAGCAAGGATGCGCTAACCATGGGTGTCATCTTGATTTGCGGTGTTTTATATTTTTCATTTATCTCCCGGATTGCCTGAAAGAAACCCCGGAGTATATCTAGTACCTTGTCCATTTTACTATCTCCTTTCCAATCATGGCCGACTTCACTTCAACAAATTAGGGAAAATGACCGTCAGGCTGTAGCCTGTGGATATAATGATCAGAGCCGCTACAATTCCAATGTTAACGATATTATCGAACAAGGAATTTTTATATTTACCCATCAGCTCGTCATTATTTAACAGTAGAATCAGGAACACCAACGCCGCAGGCAGCAACACTGTGGCTCCTACCTGAACAAAAAGGGTAATTAGAACCAATGGCGCATTGGGTATTAATGTTACTGTACCAGCCAGCACTAGGTCAAAAAAATAGTAAGCATAAAACCACGGTGCTTCTCGAATGTTATGGTTTAGAGAGTGGGCCCAACCAAAGACCTCACCAAAAGCCCATGAACTAGCCAGTGAGATGCAAACAGCACCCAAGAGACCGGCATCGAAGAGCCCAATTGCCATAAAAGTTCCAAGATATTTATTCATTGGCATCAACTGGATAGCGGCTTGAGCTGCGCTTTCCACGTTGGTTCCGAAAAGAAGCTTGCCAGTAACGATGATGATAAAAATTGCCACCACCACGGTCAAGATAGAGCCGACGATGGTGTCCAAGCGACCGAAAGGAATGTCCTTTTCTCTCATCCCTTTATCAACGACTGTGCTTTGCTGAAAGAATATCATCCAAGGGGCAATGGTTGTGCCGATGTTGGCCATCAGCAGAAAGAAAAACTGATTTGTGAGTCCACCAGGAGGTGCTTGAGGAATAAGACCGTGTAGAACCTCTGTGGCTGATGGATGAATCAGGAAAGCGGCTGGAACATAAATCAGGTTTATTAAACAGAAGAACAATGCAATCTTCTCCCAAGTCCAATAATGCCCTTGTAAAACCATGAAGCCCATGATCAGCCAACAGAGGATCACGGTAACAACGGGTGGAACGCCGAAGATACTCATCGCGGCGGTTATACCAATAAACTCAGTAATCATCGTCATCCAGTCGGTAAGTACCAAGTCAAGGATGGAGAACCATCCCCAAAAAGAACCAAAGGAATAAAAGATCGCTTCAGCATGACCTCGTTTCGTGACTGCGCCTAGGCGAACGGTCATCTCCTGAACGAAATAAGCAATCGGCCCCAACAACACTAGGAACCAAAGGAGACTGTAGCCAGTTTGTGCGCCGGTAGCAGCATACGTAGTAATCCCCCCTGCATCATTATCAGCCACCATAACAATTATGCCTGGTCCTGCGACCATTGCGAAGATTCTTAGAAACTTCGCGACTCTATTCAGGTTATAGTAGGCTTTCGATGTAATATTCATAGTTCACCTCTTTTCCTTTTGAATAAAGAGTGGCGTTTTCGATAGAAAGAAAAAACCACCTTGGGATTTTTCTCCGAAGGTGGCGACTGGTCAGGTAGGTGTAACGCGTCCAAATTATCCGCAATGCAGGTAATCAAGGAAATGATCGTACAGTGGAACGCAAAACGAGTTACCGTCAACGAGTCGAATCTCGGAGAGTATTAGCGGAATAGAATCATCGCCTGACTTACTTCCGTCGGCTTCCATAACGATCACCTCCTTTCGAACCTGCACAAGATATGCGTTCATAGAACTTTGAGACTTATACTCCCGCCTTTCATAATTCGTCAAGAGTTAAATCATATACAATTTAGAAATCAAGCCTAACAAAAAAAACATCGCCAATTTCTTGGCGATGTTTTGGCTATCGTATTTTGAACATTTGCATCAACTTCATAGCAAGGTTCAAGTCGCCACCCAATTTGAGTTTGCCCTGCATGAAGGCTTGCATGCCATCCAACTCGCCGGTGAAGATTTTGACGTAATCCGAGGAGTCCGCCGTCAAGGTCATTTTCGGCGATGGCGCATCGCCTTGTGCGACGGCGCATTTACCATCCTTGATGGTGGCATACCAATCACCAGGTTCAGCGCCAGTGAATTTAAATTGGATCACCGCATCCAAGCCCACTGCTTTTTCCGGAAAAAACGCGCCGGGCATCTTAGACATCAAATCAGAAATTGTCAGAGGCATTTCAATTCTCCTTTTGTGTTTTCACCACAAAGGCACAAAGTTCACGAAGATATTTCTGTAAAAGCTTTGTGCGCTCTGTGTCTCTGTGGTGAGAGATTACTGTAGATTCTCGAAGACCGCCGCGGCGCCCATGCCGCCGCCAATGCACATCGTCACCATACCATACTTGGATTTACGGCGACCCATTTCGTAAATGAGTTGGGTGGTCAGTTTTGCGCCCGTACATCCAAGCGGATGACCCAACGCGATCGCTCCACCATTGACATTGATCTTGCTCCCATCCATTTCGAGCGTCTTGATCACCGCCAGCGATTGTGCCGCAAAGGCTTCGTTCAACTCAAATAAATCAATATCATTCAGCGATAATCCTGCGACTTTCAACGCCTTGGGAATTGCAACAATCGGCCCAATTCCCATCAACTCAGGCGGAACGCCTCCGACCGCGAAGGAAACGAATCTTGCTAACGGCTTCAATCCCAATTGAGCGGCCCTCTCCGCCGACATCACCACCACACCCGCCGCGCCATCCGACATTTGAGATGAATTACCAGCCGTGACCATGCCGCCTTCCTTGAAAGCCGGTTTGAGTTTGGCGAGCGCTTCAAGTGATGTATCTGCACGCGGACCTACATCCCGTTTGACCATAAAGGATTTCTTCACCGGCTTTTCATCTGCATTGAGTTCAGTAATCTCAACATCAACCGGAACAAGTTCGGGGTCAAATAATCCAGAGTCAACCGCCTTGGCCGCTTTCTGATTGCTCTTCAGTGAAAAAGTATCCTGTTCTTCACGACTGATTTCATATTTCAGCGCCACGTTTTCAGCGGTCAACCCCATGTTGGTGTAATAATGCGGCAAGTCCTGCGCGAAATATGGATTGGGCGAAAACTTATATCCAAACATCGGCACCATGGACATGGACTCCACGCCGCCCGCCAGCGCCGTATCAATTTGTCCGCTTTCGATTGCATAGGCGGCATGAGCAATGGCTTGCACACCCGATGAACAATAACGATTGATCGTTTCAGCAGGAACCGATTCCGGCAAACCGGCGCGCAACGCGATCATGCGCGCCATATTGAGTCCCTGCTCACCCTCGGGAAATGCGCATCCAAGAACCACATCTTCGATATCGGCGGGATCGAGATTCGGCGTCCGCTTTAATAAGGCCTGGATAACGGTCGCCGCCATTTCGTCGGGACGAACGGTTGCCAATCCGCCGCGCTTGGCTTTCCCAACCGGAGTCCGAACGGCGCTTACGATTACAGCATCTTTTGTCATTTCGTATCTCCTAATTTCGTAAAGGCTTGCCGGTCTGCAACAATGACCACATACGCGCTTGAGTCTTTTCCTCGCCGCACAACGATAAGAACGCTTCGCGCTCGAGGTCGAGGATGTATTGCTCGCTCACCCACTGCGGACGGGTCAATTCGCCGCCGCACATCACGTTTGCCAACTTGCTGGCAACATGGTGATCATATTCGCTGATGTATTTGCCTTCCTTGAACATCCACGTACCGACGCGCAACGCGCCAAGCATATCGCGGCCCGCGGCATAGATCGGTTCGGGCGCAGGCGGATGATAACCCGCTGCAACCATGTGCAAGACTTCGCGCTTGGCTTCCGCCAGTAAATAATCGCGATTGAGCACGATGCGATCTTGCGGATTAAGAATTCCCATTTGCCGCGCTTCTTCCGCGGATGTGGCAACTTTGGCTTGACCAATTTGCAGGAAGGCGCGTTGAAGGAACGGCAGCACTTCCACGTTCTCGGTTTTCATTGGCGGAGACACAATGCGGCGCATGAATTCTTTGGTACCGCCGCCCGCCGGGATAACGCCTGCGCCGAGTTCAACGAGTCCGATATAGGTCTCGGATGAAGCGACCACGCGCGAGGCGTGCATTGTGATCTCGCATCCGCCGCCCAACGCCAGCCCCATCGGTGCGACTACAATCGGCTTCGGTGAATAGCGCATCCGCATGTTCAAGCCTTGCAATTTGCGGATGGCTTGATCGAGGTTATCCCACAAGCCTTGTTGCGCAGCAACCACCACCATAAACAAATTTGCGCCGGCGCTGAAGTTATCGGCTTGCGTGCTGACCACAAGCCCATCGAAATCTTTTTCGAGTCGCTCAAACGCCTCATTGACGATTGCAAAAATGTCGTCATCGAGCGCATTCATCTTGGTATGGAAATCCACACATGCCACGCCACCGCCGATATCATACAACGTCGCGCCCGCGTTCTCACTGAGGACCTTTCGACCTTTTAGCATAACGACGCCCTCGGGCTTCGCGATGCGTACATACTTTTCTTTATTCACATCATAGACGCCGACTTTGTCGCCGTTCTTATATTGATAGAACGATTCGATCCCCGACTTGAGCATGGCATCCACCCATTTGGGTGCGGCGAAACCTGCGGCTTTCATCCGTTTAACGGTTTCTTTGACGCCGAGCATGTCCCATGTCTCGAATGGTCCCGCCTCGTGACCAAAGCCCCAGCGGATGGCATCGTCAATGGGCTTGGGCGAATCCCCAACTTCCGGCAGGAGCGATGCTGAATACTGGAAACTTTGATACGTCAGCGCCTGAACGAGTTTTGCGGCTTTGTCATCCGCGTTCAGGAAGACTTTGAGCCGCTCACCGAGTTCAGCCACATCCTTTGCGGCTTTGACCGAATCAAAGCGCGGCTTGGTCGGTGGAACATGTTCGAGCGTCTTGAGATCAAGCGACCAAAACTCTTTGCTTCCATCTTCCTTGCGGAATTCTTTATAAAAACCGACTCTAGTTTTATTGCCGAGCCATTTACGTTGGACGAGTGTCGAAATCAATTTGGTCGGCGCTTCGGCTTTGAGATATTCCTGTGCGAGTTTATCGTGCGGAATCATCGGACCAAGGTTATTGCCGACGTGTTCCCATACATCAATGCCGACGAGATCCGCCAGACGGAATGTCGCGGTTTTCGGGCGACCCATCAACGGTCCGGTAATTGAATCGACTTCGTCAACTGTGTAACCGTTTTCCAAAATAAAATTCATGCCAAACGTCGCCGTGCCAAAGAAAACGCGGTTGCCGATAAAGTTCGGCGTATCCCTGCAAAGCACCACACCTTTTCCAAGTTTATATTCGCCGAACCAAGACATGAACTTCACTGCTTCCTTATCCGTATCGGCCGTTGGGATGATCTCCAACAACTTCAAATAGCGCGGCGGATTGAAGAAGTGCGTGCCAAGGAAATGTTTCTTGAATTCCTTCGAGCATCCTTCGGCGATAGCGTGGATCGGAATGCCCGAGGTATTCGTCGTGACAATCGCATTCGGCTTGCGGACTTCATCGATGCGCGTCATCAACGATTGCTTGATCTTCAAATCTTCCACGATCACCTCGCAGATCCAATCCGCCTCGGCGACGACGCCAAAATCATCTTCAAGATTACCCAACTTGACCAGCGTCTTTAAATCCGATGACATCAAGTTGGCGGGCTTGGCTTTAACACAACGATCCCAGCCCTCGTTGACGATTTTATTGCGCGCTTCTTTATTTCCAACTGGGGCATCTTTTGGAACGATGTCCAGCAATGTCACAGGCACGCCCGCGTTCGCAAGATGCGCCGCAATCGCCGCGCCCATCGTGCCCGAACCGATCACAACCGCTTTATGTATTTGATAATTCATGTTGTTCATCTCCCGTAGGGGCACAGCGTCGCTGTGCCCCTATACAAATTATCTTAACTCGCTTCCACTATATCCAAGAATCTGCCGCGCCACAACCAGACGATTGATCTGTCCTGTGCCTTCATAGATGTCCGTGATCTTCGCGTCGCGGAACCATTTCTCCGCCAGGAACTCGCGGCTGTATCCGAGCGGTCCTAAAATCTCAACCACCTTCTGCGTGATCTTTGTGGTCACATCGCCTGCTTTCACCTTGCTCATCGAGGACTCTAGCGCGTTCGACTTTTTATTATCCGCCATCCAAACCGCTTTCATCACCATCAGCCACGCGGACTTCAACATAATTTCCATATCAATCACTTCGCGCTCGATGTTGGTCAATTTCTGACGCGGCAAACCATAACGAATTTCAACACCGCTCTCTTTGAGCTTTTCCTTCAGGAATTCAAGGGCGGCTCGCGCCACGCCCAAACCGGACGCAGCCACGAGCGGCCTGGTCGCGTCGAAGGTTGCCATCGCACCTTTGAAGCCGGTCGTCGTCTTTTCCACAGTCGGACTGCCGAGAATATTTTCGAACGGAACACGCGCATCAACCAGTGAGATTGCCGCCGTGTCGCTGACGCGGATTCCTAATTTATGCTCCAGCTTTGTAATCTGCACACCCGGCGTTCCGCTTTCCACAACAAAAGCGCGCATTCCCGATCTTCCTGCCGTTGGATCAATCGAAGCCCACACAACGATAAAACCCTTGCCAAGCTTTTCATATTCCGTGAAGGATTTATCGCCGCCGGTAACAAAAATCTTTTCACCGTTGATGACCCATTCACGAGTCTTTTCATCCAATACAGCCTTTGCCCGAATTGCAGATGTATCTGAACCTGCGCCGGCTTCGGTCATGCACATCGCGGCAAAGGTCGGCTTCTCGCCGCCAAAGCGCTCTAAAAATTTCGCACGTTGTTCCGGCGAACCTGCGGCTTGCACCGCCGC
>DATCTP010000097.1:0-16678 GCA_036567885.1 Anaerolineales bacterium
CGCGCGTTTTGTTCGCGAAGCTCCGAGAGCAGATTCTCTAAATGAGCGGTGCCCGTTTCAACGGTCCGCGCGAACCGGATTTCTTCGCGCGTCAAATTATCGAGGATCGCGCCGCGGCTTTTTTCCAGTTCAGGATAGAACGCGCCATAGGTTGCAATTGCCGCCTCGGCAACTTTGGCAAGGAACGGTTCATGCAATCCAATCTTGGTGCCGAAGCGCGCCGCACGCCGAATGATCATGCGCGCCACATAATTGCGTCCCACGTTGCCGGGCACCACGCCATCGGCAATGAGGAACGAGGCGGTGCGGGCATGATCGCAGATGACACGATAAGGCGTGAAATCGGCGAGCATTTCTTTTTCGGTGTGACCCGTGAGCGAGCGCAGAACGTTAAGCGATTTGGTGAAGAGATCGGTCTTGTAATTGGAGTCGACGCCTTGCAAAATCGAAACCAATCGTTCGAAACCCATGCCGGTGTCCACGTGTTTGGCGGGAAGCGGATCGAGTTGAGTGGCGCTGATGCGGTTGTATTGAATGAAGACCAAATTCCAAAGTTCAACGAATCGATCCGTGTCGAGCGTTTCGTGAGTCACTTTGCCTTCGTCCGGACGCAGATCAAAATGCATCTCAGAGCATGGACCGCATGGACCGGTCTCCGCCATTTCCCAAAAGTTATCTTTGCGGCCCATATAAAAAAGGTGATCGGAACCGAAGCCGGGTTGTTTGAGCCAATTGGAGGCGGCTTCTTCATCGGTGGGAATATCGCCCTTGTCATCCTTAAAGACCGTGGCGTACAGACGATCCTTGTCGAGCCCCCAAACTTCGGTCAGCAATTGCCAAGCCCATGCGATGGCTTCCTTTTTGTAGTAATCGCCGAACGACCAGTTGCCGAGCATTTCAAAGAAGGTGTGATGCGTGTCGTCGCGACCTACATCGTCGAGGTCGTTGTGCTTGCCAGCCACGCGCATACATTTCTGCGAGTCGACGGCGCGCGTATATGGACGCTTATCGGTGCCGAGGAACACATCCTTGAATTGCACCATGCCTGAATTGGTGAACAGCAGCGTGGCATCGCCGCCCGGCACAAGCGAAGAGGATGGCACAGCCGTGTGTCCGTGCTCGACGAAGAAGTCAATGTAGGTTTGGCGGATTTCCGCACCAGTGAGTTTTTTCATGAGAACTCCAAAAAGTGAAGTGGGGGAATTATACCAAGTTCGAGATTCGGGGAATCGACAGAATGGTATTCTTGCCTTGTCTGCCATAAAATTCTTTTCGCGCTACAATCAGGGAACAAGAAACCAGGATGCATAGGAGGCAAGATGGAATTCCATGATGTAGTCGTCAAAAGACGGATGGTGCGAAATTTTGCGGACAAATCCATTCCGCCGGAGATTATCGAGCGCATCGTGGAGCTGACGCGCCACGCGCCGAGCGCGGGCTTCACGCAGGGACAATCGTTTATCATCGTCACGCGTCCCGAATTGAAGAAAGCGATTGCCAATACTTGCGAGGAAGAGGAATACGTCAAGGATGGGTTTGATGCTTTTATCTCAAAAGCGCCCGTGCTGTTGATTCCCTGTACCAGCGAGGCGGCTTATCATCACAGATATCAGGAAACCGACAAAGTCAACGAAGATGGAACGGAAATCGTCTGGCCCGTCCCGTATTGGTTTATGGACATCGGCTGTGCCGTTATGATTGCGTTGCTCGCCGCGATAGACGAAGGACTGGTCACAGCCTTTGCGGGATCGAAAGATTTGGATGCGCTTCGCTCGCTCTTATCCATACCGGCTGAGGTCACCCCAGTCGGAGTCATCGCGGTGGGCTACCGCGCCTCGGATGTCGCGTCACCATCCTTGAAGCGCGGCCGCAAACCGAACCAAGATTATATGCATCACGAAAAATGGTAACCATCATGGTAATCATCATAGAAACCTAGCCCCAATCCCTTCCTAAGCATGAAGGGGAAACGATAAGTTATACTCTACTTATGAACCAGCTAAGACCCACGCTCGATCCATTGATCTCTTCGTCCGATAGCAACGAATACTTCAATTCCATCAGCCATCCGATTGGCGCGATTGGTGGAAGAGTGGCATCAAGGATGTTGGCGCACCGCGACCCGATACCATTTCGCCTATCCCCGAAGGTATTTCGCTTTTGGAAGCGGAGAAAATTGCACGCGAGCGCGAGCCGGGAGGTGGGTCAATGCAGAGGAGTGTGATTGATCAAATTGAAGCGGTATTGTAAACAAAAAAATTAGAAAACAAAATGAGAAAGCTATTGCTGATGACTAATGCCCCCCTGGCAACCGCCAAAATGCAATACAATTCCAATATGGCCAAGGCAATAAATCAAATAGACTTATGATTTGGCCTTGAAAAAAAGGCGATTTTCACGGAATTATCCATCCATGCAGCTTCAGTACACACCTTATCTCCTTGCTCCACTCGCCGCCTCCCTGATTTCGGGTTGGGTAACCTACTATTCCTGGACGAGGCGAACCACACGCGTGGCGCGCTGGCTGGCGCTTCTTTCATTGGCCATCACGGTCTGGCAGGTGAGTTACGCGTTTGAACTCGCAGGGACCGACCTGCCGACAAAGCTTTTCTGGGTCAGAATTGAATATCTGGGCATCACAACAGTTCCATTGATATGGTTAATTTTCGCCCTGCATTACTCCAATCTGCATAAATTATTATCCCTCCCCAGATTGGTTCTGCTTTCGCTCGTACCAGCCGTCACTCTATTTTTGGTGTTTACCACCCAAGCCAACGGCCCAATCTGGAGTGAAATTTCCATCGATAAAGTCAACAACTTCTGGGAATGGCATGCAACCTACGGCACATGGTTCACGGTGCATATCGCCTACTCCTACCTCCTGCTTTTGGCCGGGTCCGTCCTTATTTTGCGTTCGCTTGCGCAATTCAGGAACCTGTATCGCGGACAAACCTACGCTCTCCTGATCGCCGTACTGGCTCCATGGGTGGGAAACATCCTCTACCTTTTGGGGTTTAGTCCGCGTGGTCTGGATGCAACCCCATTCGTCTTCACGATCAGCGCCCTTGCGATCACCTGGGGAATTTTTGGGGCTCAACTCTTGGAAATATTGCCCATTGCGCGCTCCACCATCATCGAAGAGATGAGCGAAGGGGTCATCGTATTGGATATGGAAAACCATATCATCGACATCAACCCATCAGCGCTCAGGATGCTCAGGCTATCAACTTCCCGGCCGGTTGGGCAAAAAATCACGGACCACCTGGGCCAGTGGGGTTACCTGGCAGAAAAATATATCGGCGCAATGGAGGCCGTTGATGAGATCACGCTGGGCGAAGGCGAGTCCCAACAATGGTTCGAGTTCCGCCTTGCCGCCTTACGCGACAAACAAACCAAGGCGGTCGGCAAGGTGGTCACGATCACCAACATCACCGATCGAAAACAAACGGAACTCCTATTGTTGGCGAGCGAGGCGCGTTACAGACAAATCGTCGAAAGCGCCAGTGACGTCATATATCGCACCGACGCACAGGGACGATTTACTTATGCCAATTCAACAACTTTGAATCTGATGGGTTATAAATCTGAAAGTGATGTAGTGGGAAAACATTATCTGGAATTGATCGCCCCGCGTTACCGCCACGATCTAAAACGATTTTATGATCGGCAGTATATTGCGAAAGAAACAAACACATACCATGAATTTATCGCGGTCACGACCCAAGGAGATGAGGTCTGGCTGGGACAGAACGTCCAAACCATCAAGGAGGGCGATCAAATCGTCGGCTTCCAGGCTGTGGCGCGCAACATTACCGACCTCAAGCGGGCACAGGACGAATTGGCGCTGGCGCGCGACCAGGCCGTTGAAGCCAATCAGTTCAAAAGCCTGCTGCTGGCAAAAGTGAGTCATGAGTTACGCACACCCCTGGGAGGAATCCTGGGATATGCAGAGTTGCTGCAATCTGCTGCTTTTGGCGCTCTTACTGATAACCAAAAGAATGCGGTCTCTCAAGTCATCGATAGCACACACTACCTGACCAAAATGATCAACGACCTGCTCGATGAAGCGCATATCGAATCCAAAACGATCCGATTGTATTCCGATCTCTTTGCTCCCGCCAAATTGCTGCATGAGGTTGATGCAAGCATGGCGATATTGGCGGCTCAAAAGGGCCTGATGCTTACCACCTCCATCGCTCCCGATCTGCCGGAATTTTTATACGGCGATGAACAACGCCTGCAGCAAATTCTGGTCAACCTGGTGAGCAACGCCATCAAGTTCACTAAAAAGGGCGAGGTTCGAGTCGGTCTTTCCAGCCCCGACCCTGCTCACTGGTGCCTGCAAGTTTCAGATACCGGCGCGGGTATCCCGGAAGAGGCCCGCGCATATATCTTCGAGCCTTTTCGTCAAGTGGATAATAAAATCACACATTCAAATCGAGGCACAGGCCTTGGGCTTTCCATTTGCAAACAACTGGTGGAATTGATGGAAGGACAGATCAACTTTGAAAGTAAAGTCGAACAGGGAAGCACATTTACGGTGATCCTACCGCTCAAAAAGAATTCGGAGAGTATTTCATGACGAAACCTTATGCCTTGATTATCGAAGACGACCCAAAACTGAGCACAATTTTTCAGATAGCCTTGCAACAAGGCGGGTTCGATGCGGAAATTGATTTAACTGGAAAGCAGTTTTCAACCCGGCTTTCATCCATAGCGCAGATCCCAGACTTGGTTATTCTCGATATCCACCTCCCATACGCATCCGGCCAGGAAATCATGGGACAAATTCGGTCAAACGAGCGCTGGGCAAACACCTTTGTAATTGTAGCCACTGCCGATTTGTATCTGGCCAAATCACTGGAAAAACAGGCTAACCAGGTGCTGATCAAGCCGGTCAGTGTGGGACGATTAATGAAAATCGTTGCCAGCCGATGGCCTGAGACTATTAAATCCGATTAAGATTTTTCAAGACAAGAAGGGAGATATGGGCCTGTAAAAGAATAACTCCGCACGTTTAAAAACGTAACTCAAGCACACGAACTGTGCGGCTGAATGGTGTAATTCCAGTGGGGACAGACTGGATGGTGGTGAATGTTCAAAGCCTGAAAGACTTGCTTGGTGACTCGCATTCCTTTCTGGTACTTCTTCTCATTCAACCAAGCATTGACCGTCAAGCCGGTTTGGGTAGTCGTACCACGAATCCATGCCAGCATGATCTCGAAGGTGCGCAAGGGCTTTCCTGCCCAATTGAGACTGATTGGGCCGAACAAGCGGTGTTCTACCGGGTTCCATTTGGAAGTGCCGGTCGGGTAATGACAAACGGTGACTTCCAACCCCAAACGGTCTGCCAACTGCTCTTGGAGTTGTTGTTTCCACAGGTGCGGGCGACAGCCATTGCTACCCCCAGCATCTGCCAAGATCAAAAGTTTGGAAGCAGTCGGGAACAGACGAGAGCCTTCGGTGTTCCACCATTGAGCGATGGCATCCACTGCAAATTGGGGCGTATCTGCAGAAGTGCCCACGCACACGCTGCCCCGGTTGTGATTCAGGTTGTAAATGCCGTAGGGAGCCCCTTTCCCAAAGGCATCGTGTTCGAAGTCGTGATCATTGACTGCTTCAGCCTCCTGGCACCAGTTGCGCCCAGCATTCTTAAAATTGCCGATCAGTTCTTTTTTCTTGGTATCCACGCTGATCACCGGCAGTCCGGCAGCCAAAAAGGCCTGCTTTTGGCTTTCCAGATATTCAAATTGCGTATTCCGATCCGGGTGGGATGTGCCTGCCAAGCGCTTGGCATTGGCTTTCAACGAATAATCCTGTGCCTTGAGCAGACGCGCCACCGTGGGAGCACTGATCGCATGCCCAACTTCTTTTAGCTTACGGCTTATCTGCCTCAAGCTACTGCGTTGCCACTTCTTGCCACACATTGGATCTCCAGCTGTCTCTCCTTCTACAGCATCCTTCAATGCTTTCTGGATCTGTGGGTCTTTTTTTCAACCGTTGGCCTTCCGCCTCCGGCTTCCCGGATGTGATCCTCCGGACGCTGGGACAACTCTTCATCGATCTCACCGCGACCGCGCCGAATCGTTTCCACATCCATCCCCGTGATCTGGGATAAGAGCGTATCTCCTCCACGGCCGATCCGCCGGGACTCAATGGCCGCAAACCAACGCCGCTGCTGCTCATCCAGGCGACTGAACAGCAAGTTCATATCATGGTGCATCTGCCACTCTGTATTTTCCTTCGATGCCAAACAGGCAGGACATTGACATTCATGCACTTGAGTAGGCATTTTACTCATCCTCTATTTCAGGTCTGTCTGCCCATTGTACTGCCAGTCCATCTTGATTGGTTCATTCCGCGGAGTTATTTTTTTACAAGTTCTATGATGGCGAAACCACTGGGAATCATCATTGAGGACGATAAAGAAATCGGAAAAATATTCACAATCGCACTACAAACCAATTTTGAGATCGAATGGTATATGGATGGTTTTAAGGCTCTCGCACGGCTTCTTCAAGTGACACCTGCCATTATCATCCTCGACCTAAACCTGCCCAAAATATCCGGCAAGGACATACTGATGAAAATTCGGGCAGACCAACGCCTGACCAATGTCCCCGTTATCATTGCCACAGCCGATTTTCATCAAGCAAAAAGCATGGAAAGTAAAGCGGATATTATTCTAATCAAGCCGATTAGCCCAATACAGCTTCGCGAATTAGCATTACGAGTATGCGGCATGGTTTCCCAATAACACAATTTTTTTCAAAGATATTCTCCACCGTGAAAACCAAACAATAATTCAGTGTGCTTCGTAACCTGCTGAATTGATACAAAGTATCTGACACCTTTCAAGCGCCAGGTACTTTGATTATGAACATCAGTACAAAAGGTGCGACGCGCCCGCGAGTCCAAGCGGGAGTTGAGATATACTCCCACTTATGAGCTTGCAACAACCCACGCTCGATCCATTGATCTCTTCGTCTGATAGCAACGAATACTTCAATTCCATCAGCCACCTGATTGGCGCGATATTGTCCATTTCGGCGCTGGCGGTTCTGGTAACTCTGGCGGCCATGGAACACAAACCTGCGCACGTCATCGGCTTTGCGATCTACGGCGCGGGGCTGTTCCTGTCCTTTTTGTTCAGTTGCCTTTTACACTTCTTCCTGCTCTTTAAAAAATACCTGCGCGTCTTTGGCATCCTTGACCATAACGCAATTTATATCCTTATCGCTGGGACGTACACCCCATTTTGTTTGACAATCTTCAGCGGCGCAACAGGCTGGATTCTGTTCGGCACCATCTGGAGTCTGGCAATCTTCTTTATCACGCTTAAGTCCATTTTCTTTACGAAGATTTCCGTTCTGATGTCGAACATCAGCTATTTGTCAATGGGCTGGGTTATCATTTTCCTAATCGGTCCTATTTACAAACAACTTGGCATGGGAGCCATCCTCCTTCTCATCGCAGGCGGACTTTGTTACACTATCGGCGCCTTGATCCTTGCAAATGGAAAGCCAAATCCATTTCCACCATATTTCGGTACCCATGAGATTTGGCATATCTGTGTTTTGGCAGGCAACACATTTATGTTTTTAGTCATGTTGTTTTATGTTCTGCCTTATCCAAAGTGATGATTTCAGTAAACCCTCAATAGGAGATTTGATATGTACACGACTGATATGTACGAAGGCGTTCATGCAGAAACGATTACGATGATCGGCGCAAACGGAGATTCAATCAATGCTTATCTGGCGCGCCCGCTTGGGAAAGGTCCGTTCCCGGGGATGGTGCTGGCGCATCACATGCCCGGTTGGGACTCGTGGTATCGCGAGATCACATACAAGTTTGCGCTTCATGGTTACGTGACCATCAGTCCCAATTTATATTTCCGCGCGGGGCATGGCACTCCTGAAGATATCGCCGCAAAAGTCCGCGGCGACGGCGGCGTGCCAGACGATCAAGTCATTGGCGATTTGGCCGGCGCAATGAAATATGTGCGCGCGTTGAAAGATGTCAACGGCAAAGTCGGAATCTTCGGAACCTGTTCCGGCGGACGACACGCTTACCTCGCCGCCTGCCGCGTTTCCGGTTTTGACGCGCTGGTGGATTGCTGGGGAGGCAATTTAATCATGAAGCCCGAACAGCTTTCACCCAAAATGCCGGTCGCGCCGATAGAGTACACCAAAGATTTGTCCTGTCCTATCTTGGGATTGTTTGGCGATGATGATACAAGTCCCTCACCGGAACAAGTTAATCTACATGAAGCAGAGCTCAAGAAGCATGGAAAGAATTACGAGTTCCATCGCTACCCGAATGCGGGTCATGGATTTTTTTATTATCATCGTCCCATGTATCGTCAAGCGCAAGCCGTGGATGGCTGGGAAAAAGTCTTTGCGTTTCTTGAAAAGAATTTAGCGTAAGGAGTCCATCATGTGCACAATGATTGTTGAAAAAATAAAAGTGGACGGAAGCGGCAAAGGCAACCAAGGCTGGTTTACATTGAACCAAGCCAGCGTTTCGTTCGATCATCCGTTCAACGCGCCTTTTGAACATGCGCTCAATATTGACTTCGTGAACGAATCGCTCGGACCTTCGGCGCGGGTCGCCGTTGAATTGAGCGAATCCGCCGCCCGGGATTTGGTGCGAACGATCCTGTCCGTTTTGGACGAGGCCGAAGCAGGCGGACATTTGCCAAAGAACAAGTAAGCAAATATTTTTACCGTCCAAAAGGCTGGCTTAAAAACTGACGTTCTTTCAAACGTCAGTTTTTAATTAATAGTGTCTGCCTCATTTGCTTGGAAAGTCCACTACTTGAAAACCGACTCAAAAAGTTGTATGCTGATTATGAAATTTCATTCAGCATAGGAGGCTATCATGTCAGATAAAGAAGTCGTAGACCCAAAAGGGAAACAGCAAGGCGTCGTTGCAAAGTGGGTGCTCATCGTCGGAGCGGTCATTCTGGTCGCCCTGGGCGTAACTGCGATCATTATTGATCACCAAAACACGATGACGATTTTCAACATCATTTTGCCAGTTGTTGCATCTTGGATTGGTACCGTCCTCGCTTTTTATTTTGGGCGTGAGAATTTCGAATCAGCCAATGAGCAAGTGCGCGCACTGGTTCAACGAATGTCGCCGGAAGAAGTGAACAATGAACTTGTTACAGAACTGATGAGGCCGATATACGATATGATTTTCTTCCAGATACCGGAAGGAAAAGATGATAAGGATGTAAAGCTCTCTGAATTGCGCGCCAAATTCAGCGATAAAGTCAGCCGCCTGCCAATTTTGGATTCCAAGAAAGCCCCCAAATACATGATCCACCAAAGTCGGATTGATAATTATCTGGCCCCGGATGGCGGCGGCACGGTGGATGATACACTGGATATTTTCATCGCCAAGCAAAAAGAGAAGCATTTGGAATTTGGACTGAATCAAGGCTTCGTTGTTGTTTCCGATCAAACTTTGGTTGCGGAAGCGAAACGCAAAATGGAGAGTCCCGAATCCTGCCAGGATATCTTTGTCACAAAAAGCGGCAAAGCGGACGAACCGTTGATTGGCTGGGTTTCGAACCTGAAACTTGGCCAATACCTGGAAGCTTGAGAATATCAAGTCTTTGAGTCTCTTGGCAAACTCCCGCAAATGATCTTGCGGGAGTTTTGTTTTCGTTTCGTATGCTAAAATCAAACTTACCAAAATACAAAAATGGATTCGCCACTATGAATAATATTCTTGCATTCCTACAAAATCACACAGAAGAAATTCTTGCAGATGTCGAAACCTTAGTTCGCATTGAAACGCCATCGAAGGATGCAGAAGGCATTAATCGCCTGCAAGATGTGACTCAACGCTGGCTGAGCGAACTTGGGCAAGTGACGCGGCATCCGAGAAAAATCGGCGATGTGATTCACGCGCGCGTCGCGGGTCAAAGCGCTGAACGGATTTTATTGCTGGCGCATGTGGATACGGTCTATCCAGTCGGCGCATGGAAAGAGATTTGGTCAATCAAAGAGGATCGCGCCTATGGTCCCGGCACATACGACATGAAGGCTGGCTTTGTTCAAGCGCTTTGGGCGCTGCGCGCATTGAAAGCGCAAAATCAAAAACCGGCATGGACGGTTGACCTGCTTCTCACGCCGGATGAAGAAATCGGTTCGGAAGTTGGTTTACCATTCATCCAAAACCTGGCACGCGGCGCAAAAGCCGTACTTGTGCTTGAAGCGCCGTTTATGAACGGCGATTTGAAAATTGCGCGCAAAGGCGTGGGCGATTATCAAATTCAAGTGCATGGCAAAGCCGCACATCAGGGCGTCGAACCAGAGAACGGAAGGAATGCCATTGTCAGCTCGGCGCATTTGATTAGCGAAATCGTCAGATTGCAGGACTTGGAAAAAGGCACAACGCTTGGGCCGAACGTCATCCAAGGCGGCACGGTATCGAACGTAGTGGCGGATCACGTTGATCTTTCGGTTGATCTCCGCATCTGGTCGCAGGACGAAGCGGAGCGCGTCGACGCCGCGCTGAAAACGATTCAACCGCTGGATGGAACTCGCTACGAAATCTCCGGCGGACTCAATCGTCCGCCGATGGAACCGTCTGAAGGTTCATATCAACTTTTAGAAAAGGCGCAACGCATCGCTTCTCAACTTGGATTTCGAGTGGGCGCGGCGCGCGTCGGCGGCGGCTCGGACGGAAACTTCACTGCCAAACTTGCGCCAACGCTGGATGGCTTCGGCGCATTCGGCGCCAACGCGCATCAAAAAGATTTGGAATACATCCATATTCCAAGCCTCGCGCCTCGGACAGTGTTATTGGCAGGCATGTTGATGGATTAGTGTTCATCCATTTATCGTATGCTATACTTAATTAAACTAGAAAATAAAATTTCAAAGCGAGGTGGATGATGTTGGTTGGCATTCTTCCTGATATTTCCAGTGCTGAAATCCTTTTAAACAATTTATCTGAAGCAGATTTTGACCTGAATACGGTTTCAGTGATTATGCAGGATGTCAAGATGCGGGATAGGATCGCCAAAGACACCGGACCACTTAAGGGTGTTCAACCTACAATGATCATGGACAGACTTGTAAAAGCGGGGTTGACCCAAACGGAAGCCAAGCTTTGCTCCGATGCATTGGCGCAATCCAAAGTCCTGGTTGCCATGAGCGTATCCGCCGACTTGCTTGCTTCCGCCAAAGAAATGTTCATGGATCAATCTGCTCAAATTGTAAAGGAGTGAATCGATCATGAAAACTCTCAACTCCAGTAAATTAAGAATCAGCATTGCTGTCCTGATGGCTGCCGCGACAATCCTGGCTTGCGGTTCATCTGTCACACCCACTAGCAATCAAAGCTCAACTTCGCTGCCGAATACTTCCACCGCCAATCAAGGCGCTACGACCGCGCCGAATCCTCCTTCGCACCAGTTCGGAGTGCAGACCAAAACATCCGGTTGCGTTTCCGTAAACGCCCTGCCCGATTCGGATTGCACGCCGGGTGCAATTTTCCCGGATGTTACGGTAGCTCAAATTTGCAAACCGGGATACAGCGCTCAGGTCCGCAATGTTCCGGACTCGGAAAAAAATCAAGTCTACGCCGAATACGGAATCGCTTCCCATTCGCCGGGACAATACGAAGTGGATCACCTTGTCTCGCTGGAGTTAGGCGGATCGAACAATATCTCCAATTTGTGGCCTGAACCGGCAGAACCGCGTCCGGGCTTTCATGAAAAGGATAAGGTGGAGAATTATTTACACAGCCAGGTATGCAGTGGCGCGATCTCGCTTCAGCAGGCACAATTAGAAATCTCAACCAATTGGCTGGCGGTGTATCAACAAATGCCATCGAAATAAAAACCATGTCCACGCAACGCGAGTTTCTCATCGAACAACTTGAAGAGGCGCGCCGACAGCTTACGGTATTGGTCAATCAAGCGCCGACCGACAAATATATTTATCCTAATTGGTCAATCAAGGAATATATCGATCATATCTCCGGCTGGGACGATGCCATGGTCGAGGCGTTGGAGGCTCATGCGAAAAATCAACCCGTGCCGCAGAGCGCGGCGCGCGGCATCGACGCTTATAACGCACAAACCGTCGAGACGCGTGAGACTCTCGACCTTGAACACAGCCGCCGCGAATTCACAGCCAGCCACGAAAAGGTCATACAAACTTTGCGAAATCTGCCCGAAGAAAAATTCGATCAGCTGTTGGTATTTCCGTGGGGTCAAAACGGCACGGTCAACGATCTGATTGAAATCTTTGTGGAACATGATAAGGAACATGCGAAACATTTGGCAGATTGGCTGAAGGATACAGATAAAATCATCGGAGAACACTAATATTACCGGCTTGTCCATTGCGAGCAAAGCGAAGCAATCTCAACTAACCTTCAAACAACCAAGAAGATGAAAACGGGAGATTGCGAGTGGCGCTAAAGCGCCACTCGCAATGACATCCTGGTTATGTGAATGGAAAAGGTTAATTCATGAACGATTTGCATTTGGAAGAGACTGTTGAACTTGGCAAAGATTCGGGCCGCGGAAACTTATTAGGCATCGAGCCTTATATCGCCGCCGCGGATTACGCCTCGGCGCAGACGCTGCAATCCAAAGTGGATAGATATATGTCCGAAGCCAAACGCCGAGGCTGGCTCAATGAGAAGACGATTGTCTTGTTGCCAGAATATTTCGGCACATGGCTGGTATTAGCGAATGAACCCGAATCTATTTTTCAAACCGACAAACTCGCGGTCGCGGAACAACGACTTGTGCTTCGTCACATCGTTGGATTCCTTTGGCAGCTTCTCACGGCAAAAGAAAAAGGAAAATTGGAAGCCGCGGTCTTTCGTCTAAAAGCCGAAACGATGGCAAAGACTTACGATGCGGTGTTATCAAACATCGCAAAGAATTATCGTGTCACCGTCATTGGCGGTTCGACGGTTCTGCCTGCGCCGCAAGTCCGTGACGGGAAATTAATCGCGGGCAAAGGTCCGCTTTTTGGCGTGACTCCCGTTTACGGTCCGGATGGACGCGCTTATTCTGATCTCGTTTTCAAAGCCTATCCAACAACCGAAGAATTGCCATTCATGACTCCGGCATCACCGAAAGATTTACCCACATTTGATACGCCTGCCGGAAAACTCGGAATTTTGATCTGCGCTGATTCGTGGTTCCCCGATTGTTATACGCGGCTCGATGAAATGAATGTGGAGTTGATCGCCATTCCATCGAACGGCGGCGATCCGGCAGTATGGGATCAACCCTGGGCAGGTTACAGCGGCTGGCCCACGCCATCGGATGTGGATGCAAGCGATGTCAAAAAATTAACCGAGGGCGACGCGTGGCGTAAGTACGCGTTGGCGGGACGCATCGGCGCAACCAAGGCGCGTTATGGATCAAACATTTTTATCCGCGGGCAGTTGCTCGATATGGCTGGCGGCGGCGGACGAACTACCATTGTCAATCAGGGGGAAGTATTAAGAGACAAAACCATGACCGGCGCGTCGCTGGTCAATTTGTGGTTGTGAAATGGGAAAGCTCATTGAAGTGGTGGGACCGAGCGGCGTGGGGAAAACGACTCTGGTGAATGCGTTGAGTCGCGAGGCTCGCTTTGCAACCGCGTATGAAGAACATGCCGAGCGTCCATTTCAAGTTTTATTCAAATCCGACAAGCGTTACGGTCTCGCCAATCAAATGGATTATTTGCTTTTGCGCGCCGAACAGGAAAAAGAACTGCGCGCTTCGCCGCTGATCGGATTAATGGATGGCGGACTCGATCTTGATTACCACGGTTTTGCGCGTCTGTTCCACGCCCGCGGCTGGCTCAGCGATTCTGAATTCGATCTCTGCCGCCGCTTCTACGAACTGACCCGCAATCTGCTTCCGCTTCCTGATCTCATCATCCACCTTACAGCCCGCGAAGAAATCATCCGGGCGCGGCTTGCCTCGCGCCAGCGAATCAACATCGCCTCAGCGGAAGACACCACCCTGTTCAATCAGTTTTTGGGTGAATGGCTGGAAACTATTCCGGCGGAACAGTTGTTACGGCTCAATGTTTCAAATGAGGGCTTGGAATATCCTAACAGTTTGCCAAAAATCCTTGCGCAATTCCAAACATCGTAGTAAATGAAGGAAGCGATTCCTATCCTTTTTAACCCGCATACTTTTTACATAAAAAGTTAATAATCTAATCATAATTTTCAATTATCATCATGGCGTTTTTCTAGACTATGTTCCTCGCGGAAGGTTTCGGAGACTCACGCATATCATGAAGCTCATAAAAGTTCTGACAATCGTCACCGGTTTGCTATCATTGGTCTTGCTCTCGTCATGCACGCCCTTTGTTTTCCCGTTTTCTTTTTTCCAATCTCTCTCATCCCAATCTTCCTTATCTCAATCTTTCCCGCCTCAATCACATGCGCCCCAATATTACTCGCCCCTGCAAAACGCCAAATATGTTTCCAAAGCTGCGACGATTGCGGTTCGATACGGACCGGTTTTGAGCAATCAAAATCTTGATAGCTTGAAGTTCACCATCCAGGGTTCGATAAGTGGCGCTCACTTGGGTCAAACCATTCTCGCAGACGACCAAAAAACGGTCATTTTCAAACCGACCAACCCATTTACGCCGGGCGAACAGGTGACGGTCAACATCAACAGCCTGCATCTCGATCCGCAAACGATATATCCTGCCATCTCCTATAACTTCACGGTTGCAATAAACCAACAGCCGGGAACGCCGGGAAGCGGTGAATTAGCCGCGCCTCCACTGCCGCCGTATCCGCCTCGCAGCGCTTATCCAAACTTTCTGACGGTGCCGCAGGATATTCCGCATTACACAATAACCACCACAACAACCAACCCCGCAGAAGGATATATTTTTGTGGCGCCTTTTTATTGGACCAAAGCCAAGATCGGATCATACCTGCTCATCCTGAACGATCAGGGCCAACTGGTTTACTATCAGTCCGTTGCCGACGCGCTGGATGCCTGGGATTTCAAGAAACAACCGAATGGCTTACTGTCGTATTACGATCAGAAGACTTCAACCTTCTATCTAATGAACTCCCACTATCAAGTGGTGAATAGTTATCAGGCAGGCAACGGATACTTTGCCGATTTGCATGACCTTCAAGTTTTGCCCAACGGCAATGTGTTGTTGATGGCATACGACGCCGAAACCATTGACATGAGCAAGATCGTCGAGGGCGGGAAAAACAACGCAACGGTGACCGGACTCATCATCCAGGAATTGGACCCGTCGAAGAATGTGATCTTCGAATGGCGAAGCTGGGATCACTTTTCTATTTTCGATACCACTTCCCCACTGACCGATCAATATATTGATTTGGTACATGGCAACTCACTGGCTTTGGCGAACGATGGAAATCTCCTGCTTTCCAGCCGTGACCTAAGCGAAATCACCAAGATCAATCTTCAAACCGGCGATGTGATGTGGCGGCTGGGCGGCAAAGAAAATATGTTTACCTTTATCAACAGCCAAATCTTTGCTTACCAGCATGATGTGCGCCAGCTTCCTAATGGAGACATCACCGTGTTCGATAACCAGGGCACCCAGCAGATTCCGGCGCCATCGCAAGGCATAGAATATAAAATTGATGAAGCCAATAAAACGGTGACGCAGGTTTGGGGATTTACTCACGCACCGCCCGTGTTTGCTACATTCCTCGGCGATGTGCAACGGCTTACAGATGGGAATACGGTTCTCGGTTGGGGCGCGCCATCTCAAGCGACAGGATATTCATTCGTCACCATGACGGAAGTCAGCCCGGATAATCAAACGATTTTCGAACTGATATTTGACCAGCCGTATGTCAGTTACCGCGCCTTCCGTTTCCCGTGGCAGGGAACTCCGTCCACGCCGCCCACGTTGGCATATAAAGCGGACGAGAACACGCTCACGCTTGGATATTCGTGGAACGGCGCGACCGATGTGGCGGCGTATAAAGTTTTCGGCGGGGATTCGCCGCAAGCGCTCAACCTGATCGAAGAGAATCCAAAAACCGATTTCGAAACACAATCAGAACTCAGCGATCTTCCAGAAGATGAATGTTATTTCCAAGTTGCGGCGATTGACAAGAACGGCAACGAGATGGCTCGCTCGAATATCATCTCGACAGATAATACGAATTGCCCAGCAGTGCAATGATTAGGAACTATTCAAAACAAACTTCAGAATTTATCTTTGTAGGGCAATTGATGCTATAATTTTTCGGAAGATCAAATAGTTCATTCAAAAGCATTCAAGCCATTTTCTGTAATGGCGAGCTACATAGATTAAAAATGAGCCTAATAAATTCTGATGAAAGACTTAATTACAGAATCTGTGTTAAAAACTGAGTTTGAGAAAGCCTACTCAAAATTAAAAAAGGGAAGGTATTCGCGATTCAAGCAGGTCGCAAAATATTTTCCTAATGGTGATGGAGATATAACTGTCTTTAGCGGATTCGAAGCAGAATGGATATTAGAAGAGCTTTGTTCAAACTATATTAATGGAAATTATTTGTCCTGCGTAATCTTATGCCAAATTATGATGGAAAGAGCATTGTCTTCATTCTATGCAATGACTGAAAGGGAAAGTGAGTTATTTACAAAGGGATTCAAAACCCTTATCAATGAAGCAGAAAAAGATAACCACATCACTAA
>DATCTP010000098.1:0-3310 GCA_036567885.1 Anaerolineales bacterium
ACACGCTCGTGGATTTGCAAATGCAAGGCGTCAACATCACCAAGATTCGCGGCGGCAAGCAGGGACAACAGCGCGTCGCCGAAGCCGTTGCCATGGAATCGGCCAACCGTTTGCTCACGCGCCGCACGCTGGAACGCTTGAAGGCGATTGCCACCGGTGAATATAAGCCGGAAGCAGCGTCAGAAGCAATGAAAGCCGACGAAGCAGAAAAAGTTGAAGACGAGTCTGAAGCGGTAAAAGGCGAATTGGCTAAAACGGCGAAGAAGAAAGAAGCAAAGTCTTCAGCTAAAAGCGCAGGTAAGAGCGCAAAGTCCGGCGCATCAAAGAAGACAGTCACCAAAAAGACCGCAGGCAAGTCGTCTGCAAAGAAATCAACCAGTAAAAAGTGAGGAAGATATGAATATTCCAGATATTAGTAACGTGGTTCCGATGGTGGTGGAAACATCGGGACGAGGCGAACGAGCGTATGACATTTACTCGTTGTTGCTCAAAGAGCGGATCATTTTTCTCGGCACGCCGATTGACGATCAGGTTGCCAATGTGATCGTGGCGCAGTTGTTGTTCCTCAATCACGAAGACCCTGAAAAAGAAATCCAGATGTACATCAACTCACCCGGCGGACAGGTGTACGCAGGCTTCGCCATTTACGATACGATGAAGATGATCTCGAACCCGATCAGCACTGTAGCCGTGGGCGTCACCGCTTCATTCGGCACCGTGTTGTTGACTGCCGGTACCAAAAGCAGACGCTATGCATTGCCCCACGCCACGATTCATATGCACCAGCCGCTAGGCGGCGCACAAGGGCAGGCAAGCGATATCGAAATTGCTGCCAAACAAATTTTGAAGCAACGAGCATTGCTCAATGCGATCCTTGCCAACGCCACGGGTCAGCCGCTGGAAGTGATCGAGCGCGATACGGATCGGGATTATTATCTCGATGCCAAAGGCGCGGTGGAGTACGGTTTGGTGGATCAGGTTCTCGAAGCGCCCGAAAAACAAAAAGCAAAAGCGTAATCTGCTGGACGAAAAGCGACGAAGGTTTTGTATGCAGGTCGGATGGTCAATCCGACCTGCATTTATATTGCGTTTATAATTGGAAGCATGTACCATCTATCTACTTTCTCCATTGTGGCGTGCGATATCAAAGAACAAGCATGGGGCATTGCGGTCGCATCCAAGTTTCCAGCGGTGGGCGCGGTGGTGCCGTGGGCGCGGGCGAATGCGGGCGCAGTGGCAACTCAATCGTTTGCCAACACATCCTATGGTCCGCGCGGGCTCGAGATGATGGCAAGCGGAACCTCAGCCGAAGAAACCTTGTCGAAACTGCTGGCGCACGATCATGAGCGCGAAGAACGCCAGGTCGGTTTGGTGGATGCCAAAGGCGGCTCGGCAACGTTCACCGGAAAATCTTGTCATGAGTGGGCGGGCGGTGTCAAAGGTCCCGGTTATGCCATTCAAGGAAACATCCTGACCGGCGCGGAAGTCATCAACCGCATGGAACACGCCTTTCTGGATACGAAAGGCGAATTGCCGGAACGTCTCTTTGCCGCGCTGGACGCGGGTCACCGCGCCGGAGGCGACCGCCGCGGAAAGCAATCCGCGGCGCTGTATGTTGCCAAACCGAAAGCCGGTTACGGCGGAAACAATGATCGCTGGATGGATTACCGTGTGGATGATCATCTCAATCCCATTGTACGGCTTGGTGAACTCCTGGAACTGCATCATCTGTATTTCGATAAAAGCCCCAAATCGGAACGCGTGAAGTTGGAAGGCAGGATCGTCAAGGAAATCCAAAAGATCATGAAGGGACTTGGGTATTACACACCGACCAACGGCGAATATGATGACGCCACTCGCCAGGCGTTCCAGGCGTTCATCGGCAACGAGAACTTTGAAGAACGCGCCGACGCCAAGGCGGGTTGGATCGATAACCCCGTGCTGGAATATATATTGAAGAAATTCAAATAAACCCTGTCATTGCGAGGAGCCGCGACGTTCTCGTAGGGGCGCAACGTGTTGCGCCCAGCGGCGAGGAGATTGCTTCCCGAAGGCTCGCACGTGTGCCTGCGGCCCAGTGCAGGCAATGACATGCTAAAACACTATGCTCGATAAACTCTCCCCTCCCGTTCGCGGACTGATCCTCGATATGGACGGCGTGCTCTGGAAAGACGAGACGCCGATTGGCGACCTGCACGCCATCTTCGACCGCATCCAATCACGCGGACTCAACGTGACGCTTGCCACCAATAACGCCACCAAAACCGTCGAAGAATACATTGATAAACTGCGCGGCTTCGGTGTGACGCTCGAGCCGTGGCAGATCATTACTTCATCGAATGCGACGGCGCATGTGCTTGCCCAAGAATTTGAACCTAACCCCTCTCCGTCTCCCCTTCCCTTTAGGGAAGGGGAAAACAAGCGGTTAGGTCAGACTCCCCTTCCAGTGCAGGGAAGGGGTCGGGGGTTAGGTATCTTCGTCCTCGGCGAGAACGGCATCGTCTCTGCTTTACGGGAAAAAGGTTTCACGCCCATTACCGATCCCGACGACAAAACACCTGTCATCGCCGTCGTCTCCAGCTTTGACCGTCAGCTCACGTTTGCCAAACTGCGCCGCGCCACGCTTCACGTCCGCGCCGGTGCGGCGTTATATGCAACGAATGCCGACAGGTCATTCCCCACGCCCGAAGGATTGATCCCCGGCGCAGGCTCTATTCTCGCCGCGCTCGAAACCGCGACGGATGTGAAAGCAATCGTGATCGGCAAGCCTTCACCGTTCATGATGGAACTCGCCGCCGAACGCATGGGCTTGACTAAAGACGAAGTATTAGTTGTCGGCGATAGACTCGAAACCGATATCGCAGGCGGACAAGCGATGGGCGCAAGGACCGCTTTGGTGTTATCGGGCGTCACTTCGCCGCAGCAGGCGAAGGAATGGAAGCCGAAGCCGGATTTGATTGCGAAAGATTTGGCGGAACTTACAACATAAAACTCCAACCCCCTCCGTCACTGCGTGACACCTCCCCCATTTTCTTATTGGAAAATGGGGGAGGGAAGGGTGGGGGCGGAAGCCGAAGCCGGATTTGATTGCGAAAGATTTGGATGAATTGATTTAGTAGGTCACGTTTGAAACGTGACCTACTAAAGACGAAGTATTAGTTGTCGGCGATAGACTCGAAACCGATATCGCAGGCGGACAAGCGATGGGCGCAAGAACCGCCTTGGTGTTATCGGGCGTTACTTCGCCGCAGCAGGCGAATGAATGGAAGCCGAAGCTGGATTTGATTGCGAAAGATTTGGCGGAACTTAC
>DATCTP010000099.1:0-2978 GCA_036567885.1 Anaerolineales bacterium
GAATTTGGGGGAAGTTGGTGGGGGGTTGCCAGCAAATTAATGAAACTGCGATAATGCTGTTCCGCGAGAATTGAAGTCGGAGCCATAATGGCGGCTTGCGAACCGTTCGATGTAATCATCGCGGCGGCTAACGCGGCGACCACGGTTTTGCCCGAACCGACATCGCCTTGCAAGAGTCGATTCATCGGCTTACCGGAATCAAAGTCCGCGCGAATATCGGTGGTGGCGCGTTGCTGAGCATTCGTCAGCGTGAAGGGTAGACTGGTTAAACGCGAAGCCAGCCATTCGTCCGAGATAGGGAAGCGGCGCGCTTCCACTTGTTTCCAATCGCGCTTCTGTCGAAGCACGCCCATCTGCAAAAAGAAAATTTCATCGAAGGCTAAACGGTCGCGTGCGGACTTCAAAGAATCTTGCGTATCGGGAAAATGCGCGTTCAGTAAGGCTTGTCCTAATGGCATCAGCCGCGCATCTTTGCGCGTGGACTCGGGCAATGAATCAACCACCGCAGGCGCCCAATACGTGACGACTTGATTCATCAGGTTGCGAAGCCACTTCTGCGTGATCTTGGCGGTGAGCGGATAAATGGGCACGATGCGATTAGTGTGCAGATGCTCGATGTCCACCGGTTCCCAATCGGGTTGGTTCATCACTAGACGACCCAGATATTGCTCGACCGTTCCCGAAACGGAAATTTGCATTTCTTCTTTGAGTCGATTTGCCATCCACGGCTGATTGAACCACGAGAGTCGCAACGCGCCGGTGCCATCGCTGAGAATGGCTTCGATGATCGTGGCGGAACCACTGCGTATCGGTCGCGTATGCACCGATTGAATCGTGCCGATCACGGTGACTTGCTCGCCATACCATAAGCTTTTGATCGGCTTGAGTTGCGAATAATCTTCGTAGCGGCGCGGGAAATAATAGAGCATGTCGCCGAGCGTTTGCATTCCGAGTTCGGCGAGAGTTTGCGCGTGTTTCGGTCCGACGCCTTGAAGCACCGTCAATGGCGCGTTAAGCGCGGCGGGAGTCTGACTATGTATTGCGCCGGGAGTCGATTCGGCGCGCGGCGGTGGCACAGGACGCGCCCGTTGTTCCGGACGCGGTTGCGTCGCTTGAGTCTCACTGCGCGGTTTAGCTTGTTCCGCCGTTGGTTGGGATGGCTGTTGCGCGGGACGCGGTCTCGGTTGCGATTGCTGCGGTCTTTGCTGAGTTTCAGGATATGTGTCGCCGATGCGTTTCCACAAGCCTTTCAACGCGTCGGTGCGGGACTGCGGGCTGAGTCCGTCATACGAGCGCAGTCTCTGCTCGACGGCTTGAATCACTTCTTCGCTGATGCCATCGGCGCGTGCTTCGCCTTCCCAAAAGTCGAGCATTTTCGCCAAGCCGCCAATGATGGCGGTATTGCTGTATCCGTTCTCGTGTTCGAGACGGAAGAATTTACGGAGTTTCTCCAAGGATGATTGCATGGGAGTTATTTTACCATCTGGTTCGCCCACTCTTTTACAAGCGAAGGCAACCTTTCGACAACTTCATAGCCAAACAAAACCTCATCTATCAATCCCATATGCAACAGATCGATAATACGACAAAGATAAGATTTCCCTTGTTTCCACCATGTACCATAAGCATCAATAATCAAGTAATGCTGAACTTTGATATTTTCATGTTCTCTAAGCTCTTCAAGTTCTAGTCCGTCTAAAAGTGTTTCATAAATTCCATCTGCCACACGGCTTCCAAAAGTCGTTGTGTAATAATATTCTTTGATTTCCCAAATTGCTATTGGATTTACACTGCTTGGAAATGCTCCATCCACGCGACGAGCCAAAGTACGAAGAGGCAAGTTGTCTTTAGTAAGAATTGTCAATTGATGAGGGTCATAGTCGCACGGCAAACCTTGCGAATTTGCCTCGATCAACATATTCACCAGACCCGTCAAATAAGCTGGTGCTTTCTTTGTGCCTTTTTGCTTATTCATAGGAAGTGGACATGATGGCTTAAGATTGGCGATGTGCTGACGAAAAACTCGTTTGGCTTTCGTGGCATCCATCAAATGCGGTTCAACATACGAATTCAACACATCGGCACGATAAATGAAATACTCTTGTAAGAGCACGTCAAGTTTTTGTGAACTAACTTTTTGAATTTGCAATCGATCAAAGTCGATTCCAAATTTATCAAGCTTAGATTTAATTTCTTCCATTGGAGGAACTTTAATTTGATCTCTTCCTTTCTCGGTATAGCCAACTTCTTGACTTATCAATCGAACACTTGCCCAAAAGGTCTTCGGCAATTTCAAGAAATTATCATTTGGTTTCATTCAGGCTTTCCTCCAATTTCCGAATTAATTCTTGTAAGGTAATACCGACAGCTTTACACACTTGTCGCAACTCCAAAATATCAAGACGGCGATCTCCAGATTCGTATTTGCTAACAAAAGATTGCGGAACACCTAGCTTTTCTGCTAATTCAACTTGAAGAATCCCTTTATCTTGGCGAATTCTTTTTAATAGTTCTATTAGTTTCTTCTGCTCAGAGTCTCGATTTGTTTTTTTCATTCTTATCCTGTTGACAAATATCCTAAAATAGGATATTATTTGCTTGGTATAATAAAATATCATGAAAACTATTCAGGACACCGCGCAACTTTATTTGTTTGAAGCTGATGCTCATAAAACACGCCAAGTTGAGCCTTTCAACACATCTCTCCTTAAATGGATTGGCAGTAAACAACGCGTAGCACATCAAATCATTTCATACTTCCCTGTTGAAACCAGCAAATATTTCGAGCCTTTTCTTGGCAGTGGTGGTGTTCTCGGCACTTTGATTCCAAGAATTGCAGTTGCTTCCGATTCATTTGCACCTTTAATTGAAATCTGGCAAATTTTAAAAAGCTCTCCCGAAACATTGAAGGAATGGTATCAAGAGCGTTGGAATCGAATGTCAGAAAGTTCCAAAGTCCAAGTATACGAACAGATTAA
>DATCTP010000100.1:0-3382 GCA_036567885.1 Anaerolineales bacterium
TTCTGGGTCCGCTGGTGCGCTATGAAAATCTTGCCCTCTCGCTCCCGGCGATTTTATATCTTGTGCTCAGGAAACAATTTCGCTTGGCTATTCTAAGCAGTGGGTCGATTCTTGTCTTGATAGGAGGATTCTCTTTTTATCTTCACTCGCTTGGCTTGGCTTGGCTCCCTGCTTCTGTTATGCTCAAATCCTCGGTGGCTGGTAGTCAGGATCTGGTCGCTGGTGTGTTGTTCAATTTTGTTCACAACATATTTATGGTTCGCGAGGGTGTGCTAACCATTGTCGGTTTTTTGCTATTTTTGTACGGCGCTCTTTTTTATTTCTCGAACACAGAGGATAAATGGATATCGGCTTGGGGGGCAGGCGCCGTTGCGCTTCATTTATTAGCCGGTAGTTTTGGGTGGCTGTTTCGTTATGAAATATATATCTGGGCGGTTATCGTCTTTGGGAATGCATATATCTATCGTCGGCACCTAATTCAATTTTTAACCAATAATTCAATGCTTAAAGTTGTGACATTCATTAGTATTAGCGTTCTATTGCTTTGCGCTAATTATGTTTCTACTGTGTTCACAACACCATTGGCGTCGAGTAATATTTATAAACAGCAATATCAAATGCGCCGCTTTGTTTTGGATTATCTACATCAACCTGTGGGCGTAAATGATATCGGTTGGATTTCATATCAGAATCCGAATTATGTGTTGGATTTTTATGGTCTTGCTTCATTTGGGTCGCCAGAATTCTCTCAAAGGAAAACGGACTCACAATGGATGGAGACTCTTGCACAAGACCATGATGTTCGGTTAGCGATGATCTATCAGGATGCATTTTTAAACCAAATCCCTGCGGATTGGATTCTTCTCGGTCAACTCTATTTACGCGATTTGAGGATTGCCCCTGCGGAAAGCATAGTCACTTTTTATGCGACGAATCCGGTTTATGCGCCTCAATTGCGGGCGTTGATTGAGAAATTTATCCCCACCCTTCCACCAGGTGCTGATTTTGTTTTTTTACAAAACAATTGATTTCTGCTTGTGCCAATTTCGAATGAAAGTCTGACGAGATAACGGCTCGTTCGATGGTTACGATTGATCCTGCGTTTTCAGGAGGAATACGCGGCGGATATGCAGAACCAGCGAGTCGGACCGTTTAGAGGTCCGACTACAAGTTTTTCTTAACCGCTATATGTTTTTGTTTGCGAGTTAAACGAAATCTCATCGTAGTGTTTGGAGACAAATGCGTCAAGAGATTCGTGAATTTAGTATTAAGATGCTATGGTTTCTTGCTCCTTTTTTTCGTTTGCGGCTTTCATCAATCTCACAAACAACGGATGCGGCTTCATCGGTCTCGATAAAAATTCAGGATGGAATTGGCCTCCAAAGCTGATTGGAAGTTTTTCTTAGTGCCCTGCCAGTAAAGGCGATATTACATGCAAGATAATGTCGCCGCTGAAATGGGAAATCATCGCGGCTTCCAGTCCATATGTCCAATAGAACCAGCCAAACACAAGTCCCGCCAACCCGTTGAGCACAATCGCACGCGTGATCACCAGCGTGTCCATCGGAAGACCCGCCGCGGCGGTAGCTGGCAAATGTCCGAGGCCGAACAGAATCGCTGCCAGAATATTCGCGACCCAAAGCGCAGCTTGTCCGGGGCGGCCATCCGGAGCGTGGTTCACAAATCGTCCGATCCAGGCGAAGAACGAAAGCGTGAACAGGCGTAGGAGAATCTCTTCCGTAGTGCCGCCGTAAAATGAGGCCAGGAAACCTTCCCAAGCGGGAATCGCTCCCAAAGAAGCTGCCGAAGCATTTACTCCCAATCGTTTAAGTTCGATGGATAATTGGGGACCGAACACTCCCGCATCAAGTACAAGGATAACGATTCCGGAAAGCACACCGGCGACAATGGCTGGCAAAACAAACTTCTTCACACGATCCCAATCCGGTTTGCCCGCCAGCCAACTTTCAAGGAAGGGCAGTCCCAGCCCGATGCGATTAGCGATGAATAAACCAACCGCCGCCAGGATTTCATAAAGGATCGTGGTTTCCAGCCATTGGATTGGGAGAAGAATAATCAATGGCATTGGCAGCTTGGCGTTTGCCAATGAATTACTTTGTAAAGATAGAGAATATGGAGTGATCAAAATCACGCTCACCAGAACTGCAACAACCAATACGCCTAATAGACGCCAGTTGTAAGGCTTTCGGGTTAATTCGGTTGATGTTTCATTTTTCATAGTTCACCTCGAGTTCAATTGCTGTTTTGACTTACTTCTTTCCTCTTTCTTTTGCGGCTTTCATCAATCCCACAAACAACGGATGCGGCTTCATCGGTCTTGATAAAAATTCGGGATGGAATTGGCTTCCGACCATATACGGATGATCGGCAAGTTCTGCGATCTCGACTAATTTTCCGTCTGGCGACATTCCCGAAAAGACCATTCCAGCTTTTTCAAATTCGGTGCGATAGGCGTTGTTGAATTCAAAGCGATGGCGATGACGTTCATCCACTTGCGGCACGCCGTAGGCATTTGCGGCTTTGGTTCCTTCTTTCAAAACGCACGGATACAATCCAAGCCGCATCGTCCCACCCATATCGGTGATGGATTTTTGATCGGTCATCAAATCAATCACCGGCGCGGACGTACTGCGGTCGAACTCGGTCGAGTTGGCGTCTTCATGATCAAGAACGTGACGCGCAAATTCGGCGCACATCACCTGCATTCCCAAACATAATCCAAGATACGGAATCTTTTTCTCGCGCGCGTAACGCGCCGCCATGATCTTGCCTTCGATGCCGCGCGATCCAAATCCGCCGGGGACAACGATTCCGTCCGCGCCTTGAACCTCGTCCCAGCTTTTATCTTTTTCCAAGTCCACCGAATGAATCCAACTGATATCGACTTCCACGTTGTTGGCGAGCGCGGCATGTTTCAACGCCTCGCGCACCGACATATACGCGTCCTGCAACTCGACATATTTTCCAACCAACGCAATCTTCACCGTTGGCTTGGGTTTGCGGACGTTATCCACCAGTTTTTGCCACGGTCGCATATCCGGTTCTCGCGTGGCGGTCAGCTTTAACTTCTCGACCAGATAATCGCCCACGCCGGCTTTTTCCAAAAGCAACGGCACTTCATACAGCACATCGCTTGTCACCATCGGGATGACCGCGTCTTTTTCCACATCGCAGAACAACGCGATCTTGTCGCAGATGCCATCCTCGATTGGATAATCGGAACGCGCAATGATCATGTTTGGCGAGATACCAATGGAGCGCAAAGCCGAAACCGAATGTTGAGTCGGTTTGGTTTTGAGTTCACCCGTCGCGCCAATGTATGGCAGCCACGTTACGTGGATGAAGAACACGTTCTCGCGTC
>DATCTP010000101.1:0-5654 GCA_036567885.1 Anaerolineales bacterium
ATTATGAGTCTTGCCTGTTTTTCAATTACTCGGCCTTGACGATACACTCCACCGGGCAAACCGAAACGCAGTGCGGCGAATCATAATGGCCTTCGCATTCGACGCATGTCTCCTGATTGATCACATACAGGATGCCATCGCCTTCGCTGATGGATTCGGTCGGGCATTCCGGCACGCACGCGCCGCAGGCGATGCAGTCTTCTTTAATGGTCATAGTCATAGAGTTTCCTCCAAAAGGGATTTCGCATTGTAAGTTAATTCATCTCGTGAAGGTCGTCAAATGACGAATGTCCAGTGTTTGGATGATTTTGTCATTAATTACAGAACGCACCTTTGGGTGCGTTCCATTGATTTAGCGGTCCAACTGCGACTTTAGTTTTTCTGCCGTTTCTTTGAACGCGGCCAGCTTTTCACGTTCTTTTCCAACCACGGAAGCGGGCGCTTTGTTTGCGAAATCACTGGATAAGAGTTTTTCCAGCCGTTCGATTTGCGCTTCAGTCTCCTTCAATTCTTTCTCGAGCCGCGACTTCTCATTGGCAAGATCAACCATACCCGCCAGCGGAATATAAATCTCAACCGTACCAATTACCAACGCGATGCTGTCATTCGGCTTACTCGAAAGCGACTCTTCCATCCTCAGGTGAGATTCGTCCAAGCCAGCCAGCGATGCGATGATTTGTTTTTGTGATTGCAATCGCGAGGTCTTTTCACCTGCCGCAAAGATGGCCGCGATCCGCCTGGATGGCGCCACCGATTTCTCCGCGCGCAAGTTGCGGATGGAGCGAACAATATCTTGTATCAACGCGAAGTCAGTTAATATAGATTCATCACTACCTTCAGATTCATGCGGTTCGGGCCAGCGCGCCATGATCACTACATCGGGCCAATCTTGAGCGATACCTGATATTTGGGAATCAAGAATCGCTTGGCGGAGATGTCCCCACAGTTCTTCGGTGACGAAAGGCGTGAATGGATGAAGCAAACGCAATGACATATCCAATATGCGCGTCAGCGTAATGACGGTTTGCTCCTTCATATTATCGTTCTTCATTTGCTCTTTTGCAATTTCCACATACCAATCCGCAAAATCCGACCAGAAGAATTCGTAGATTTGTCGTCCGGCTTCGCCGTATTGAAAGGTCTGGAAGAGACGTTCCACATCACGGATGAGTTGTTCCATGCGCGCCCAGATCCAAGAGTCAGCAAGCGTCCATTCGGTTGCGTTTTGCGTTTTTTGTTTTGCGCTCGTATCTAAACTGTCAATCGCTGAAATCACGAATCGTCCCGCGTTCCAAATCTTGTTGGCGAAGTTGCGATTCGCCTCCACCTTCTTCACGGATAGATTCATATCGTTGCCGGGTGTGGATCCCACCAACAGCGTGAAGCGAAGCGCATCCGTTCCGAAATCATCCATGACTGTGAGCGGATCAATCACGTTGCCTTTTGTTTTTGACATTTTCTGTCCATGCTCATCGCGGATCAATCCGTGCAGATACACGGTGTGAAACGGCACTTGTCCCGTATATTCCAAGCCGGACATGATCATGCGCGCCACCCAGAAAAATAAAATATCGTATCCAGTCTCCATATACGAGGTCGGGTAAAAATATTTATAGTCCGGCGTTTCATCAGGCCAACCCAACGTGGAGAACGGCCACAGACCAGAAGAGAACCAGGTATCCAACACATCTTCATCCTGATGAATATTTTTTGAATGGCAGGTCGAACATTCGGTTGGGTCTTCGCGCGCCACGGTCATGTGGTTCTTCTCACAGTACCACACCGGAATGCGATGTCCCCACCAAAGCTGGCGGCTGATGCACCAATCTTTGATGTTCTCGAGCCAGTTGTAATAAACTTTTTCGAATCGCTCCGGCACGATCTTGATGCGGCCATCTTTAACAGCGGCCAAAGCGGCTTCAGCTAATGGCTCGATCTTGACGAACCATTGCGTACTGATCATCGGCTCGACGATCTCTCCGCCGCGTTGCGAACGCGGGATGGTCGTCAGATATTTTTCTTCCTTGATGACCAGACCGGCCTTCTTCATATCTGCCCATAGATTCTTACGCGCCTCGAATCGATCTTGCCCTTGATACGGGCCGCCGTTTTCGTTGATTCGTGCGGCTTCATCTAATACCGATATGATCGGAAGATTATGGCGCTGGGCAATGGCATAATCGTTCGGGTCGTGTCCCGGCGTAATCTTCAACGCGCCGGTGCCGAATTCCATGCTGACGTATTCATCCGCGATCACCGGAATCTCGCGTCCGAGTATTGGCACGATGACGGTCTTACCGATATATTTTTTATAACGTTCATCATCGGGGTGAACAGCCACAGCGGTATCGCCCAAAATAGTTTCGGGCCGAATCGTCGCAACGGGAATGTAAGGGCGAGTCGCCGACTCGCCCTTACCGTCATCGGCAAGCATATATTTGAAGTAATACAGCGTGGCTTCTTCTTCGCTGTATTCCACTTCGAGGTCAGAGACCGCGGTCTTCAAGCCTGGCGACCAATTAATTAAACGAGGTCCGCGATAGATGAGTCCTTTTTCGTAGAGGCGCACAAAAGCTTCTCGTACCGCGCGCGACAGCCCATCGTCCAGAGTGAAGCGCTCGCGATCCCAATCGCAAGATGCGCCGAGTCGACGAATCTGATTCGTGATCATGCTCCCGTATTTCTTTTTCCAATCCCAGGTACGTTTGATGAATTCTTCGCGTCCGAGTTCTTCGCGCGTCACTTCTTCGGTTTTGAGCAGATGACGTTCCACCATGAGTTGCGTGGCAATGCCCGCGTGGTCAGAGCCGGGGACCCACAGCGTGGAGAAACCTTTCATGCGATGATAGCGGATCATCAAATCTTCCATGCTGACAAACATGGCGTGACCAAGATGCAGTTCGCCGGTAACGTTGGGCGGCGGAATGGAGATGACGAACGGCTTGACGTTAGGATCAAAACCTTTTTTGTTTGGGTCATTCCACGGTTTGAAATATCCACCCGTTTCCCACAACGCGTACACGCGTGGCTCCGTGGATTTGAAATCGTAAGCTTTGGGAAGTTCGTGTTTGGTCATTGATACTCCTATTATCTGTCATTGCGAGGAGCCTGCACAGCAGGCGACGTGGCAATCTTATGTTTGCAGGTTACTTGACTTGATACGTCGCGGCGACACTCGACCACCGGCCATCGCAATGACATCCTTAAAATAAAAACGCGTCGTCCATTGGGCGAGGCGGCTTCATGCCGCCAACGCCCTGCGCCCTTTCAGGGTCGCCTGCTCCGATCCCAAGAGGGAGCGGAGCATACTTTGCTTAAATAAAAATACTTCGTCCATAATGAGGACGAAGTATCAGTTCGCGGTACCACCTCAATTCGCTTTTCAGCGCACTCGGTAACCGACAAGCATCGGCTTATGCTGTAACGGGCAATCCCGTGCCGGTCTACTTTCTTGAAGATTTCTTCGGCAGTCAATTCAGACGACTTCGGCGCTGTTTCCCTGCGGATGCTTTCACCGCTCACATCCTTCTCTGGCAGGTCGCTTTGCACTTACTACTTCTGAAGTTCCGGTGATTATACGCGTTGGGATTGACGGAGTCAAGAAATTAAACGTTGAAGTTCGACGATAAATGTGGGTTCATCGTCGAACTTACAAAGGAGGAGAAGAGAGAGTTGTTATCGTGTCGTTGCCGGTACGGGTTTTCGTGAGAATATTTTCTGCACCGAGATCACAATCATTGTGATGATCGTGACCAGAATCAAGTTTCCGGTGACGCCGAACAAACCGCCGATCAAGTTGAATCCGCCGCGGAAGCCGCGCTCACCGCCGAAATCTCCAGAGAGGCTGCCGAAATTGTTGATCCCTGATCGGAAGGCGGAAACACCGGATGGTTGAATTAGATAATAGATTCCAAATCCAAGCGCAATGGCGATCAATGTGATGGCAAGAAAGCGGAAGATGATTTTGAACATAATATGCCTCGATTCTTTTTATAAAGCCTTGATGTTTTTCATCGGCATCGGTAATGCCTGAGGTTGGGATTGGGTCTGCGGGCGTAGGTGTTTGAACGGAGCGACAATCAGACGATTGAAGGTGTTCTTCGCCCATGACCAATGCAATGCGAAATGCAATGCCACCAGCAAAAGCGTCAGGTTGGATGACGCGTTATGGATTTCAAGCCAGCTCCGGCTGGAGAAGGTTTGCAATCCAAAGGTCGGCATGACGACTCTGGAGATCACCAACCCGCTCGTGATGACCACAGTGAACGCCACGAAAAGCAGGGCATCCACCAGATAGTTCAAGCGCGAGACGTGAAACAGGTTGCTGAAAAACTTTTTGGTCATACCCACAGCCCAATCCCAGTGAAGGACAACGTGCAAAACCAGAGTCGCGGTTGCCGCCAACGTGAACCATTCGTGAATAGCGATGCCGGTCATACGCGGCTGAAGCGCCGCCAGGAAACCTGCAAAGATGAATGCGTCGAGCCAAAAATTTGTTTTCAATGATTTCATTTTTTCTCCAATCGTATTGCTTTGATAAGTCCATTTTAGGATTTGAGCGTGAACCGTAGATTACAAAGTTGTGTAGAGAATATAAAGATGGATTTCTTGTTGCCTACTTAAAGCGAAAGTTCGACGATGTGCCCGCATCGCCGAACTCGCAGAGGAGAATGAAGAAACAGTTACTTTTGCTTTGTAACTGTATTTTATGATATGAATGTGAACGGCAGATGACAAAACTGCCAGAGAATATAAAAATGGATTTTGCATCGTTTGCTTGACATCCCTCTTTGCCTAAAGTAGAATACCTTGCACTTTGAAAGCGGGCCTGTAGCGCAGTTGGGAGCGCGCTTCAATCGCACTGAAGAGGTCAGGGGTTCGAATCCCCTCAGGTCCACTGAGTGCTCAAATACAAATAATTTCCCGGGCCCATAGCGCAGTTGGGAGCGCGTCTCAATGGCATTGAGAAGGTCGGGGGTTCGAATCCCCCTGGGTCCACTGTCAATTTAAAAAGTCACGACAGGAGTAGTAGGTCATCCGTCAGCGAGAAGGGAAAGAAAGGTGGAAGCCCTTCACAGGCATCGAACGGGAATGCCAATCAAAAGACCGAACTCGCCTGTTCTCCGTAAGGAAGACTGCGCTGGTGAATCAAGTAGCCAGTGACGGGCAAGCCCGTTACAGCGATCAAAGAGACGTTCGCGTTTTGAACGTAAGCTGGGTGGTACCACGGAGGAATTCCTTCGTCCCTGATTGTGGATGAAGGAATTTTTGTTTTGAATATTAAAAATGCTCCGGTTCCGAGGGGAACCGGAGTGGACGACCCTGAAAGGGCGCAGGGCGTTGGCCACATGAAGCTGTCTTGCCCAAAGGAGGCACGAATGAACATAACGATATATTCCAAATTCGAGGCGGTGTCTTGCCTTCTCGCGCGATGCGGTCTCCAGCCGCCTTCGCGCACGTCGGCGATGCGAATCGCCGATGCCGCGCGCCTCCTTGACACTGGTTTAAAGTTGAAGAATACCATTTGCAAGTTAACTATTGAAGATATAATTTTTTCATGATGAGGAAAGAATGGCTACAACAAAAAAGAAAATAACAACTGAGAAAAAAGTTTCTCCAAAGAAAGTCACGCCGAACAAAGTTGTAAAGGCGAA
>DATCTP010000102.1:0-4836 GCA_036567885.1 Anaerolineales bacterium
CGGGGTCTCGATACATCCTGCGGATACTCGACCGCCGCCGTATCGAGACCAGTCGAAGTGGTCGGGTGTGAAGCGGGGATGATGCCCTGCGAGAGAACAACAAGGTCATGAGTCCGCTCGACGATTTCGCCTGTGTCCGTCATTTCCACTTTGACGATGGGATTCTGCTCGGCGTCTTCTGTAATCAATGCCACTTTGCCGCGCACGAATTCCACGCCCATCGCTTTGGCATTTTGATAGAACTGTTCGTAGCCCTTGCCGAAAGTGCGGATGTCCATGTAATAGATGGTGATATCGGCGAGAGGCAGCGCGCCATTGAGCAGCATGGCTTGTTTGATGGCGTACATGCAGCAGACGCGCGAGCAATAGGTGACGCCGAGGGTGTCATCGCGCGAACCCGCGCATTGGACGTAGGCGATGGAGCCGGGTTCCTTGCCATCGCCGGGGCGCAGGACGCGCCCGTAAGGGCCGGTGGGGGCGAGGAAGCGTTCCATCATCAGCGGGTCAATCACGTTGTGAAGTTTGCCGCCGCCATATTCTTTTTTGGTTTCAACGGGGTTCAGGTCAAAGCCGGTTGCCATGACGATGGAGGCGGTTTCGATGCTGAAGGTTTCGGGCTGCTGTGAAAAATCAATCGCGTCAACGGGACATTTTTGTTCGCATTTGCCGCACCACAGACAGTATTCGGGATCGAGGACTGCCTTTTGCGGCACGGCGGTTGAGAACGGCACGCGGATGGCGCGATACGCGCCGAGATTTCTATCGAAGGGACTCGGCACCGTGATGGGACATTCGTATTCGCACTCGCGGCAGCCCGTGCATTTGGACACGTCCACGTAGCGCGGCTTTTGCAAAATGGAAACATCGAAGCCTGCGCCATGCTCCTGCACGGATTGGACTTCGCAGTAGGTGAACAAATGAATATTGGGATGATGCGCCACCGCCGACATCTTGGGCGTGGTGATGCACGAACAGCAATCCAGCGTCGGGAAGACTTTGCTGAGTGTAATCATCCGTCCGCCGATGCTGGGCTCGCGTTCGACCAGTGCCACCTGGAAGCCCTGGTCAGCCAAATCCAGCGCGGACTGCATGCCCGCGATCCCACCGCCGATGACGAGCGCGTCCATGCGAAGGTTAGTCATACAATGCCTCATCTTGACTAGACTCTCGCTTAGGCTCAACGCCAGCCTTCGCGGCCACTGCACTGGCGCGCGCCGCCAGTTCATCCTTGACGAATCCGATGCCCTTGAGCAAATCGTTCATCTGGTTGACTTCCTTCAGAAAGGGCTTGACGCACACGGTGCAAATGGCGGCCAGCCGCAGGCGGCGGATATCCATGCCGCGCTCTTTCATCATTTGGTAAGCGCGGTTGATGAGTTTGGCGGTGCCGTCCGCTTCAACCTTGTAGGGGCTGTCCGTGCCGCTGTACATGACGATGATGCCATCCATACCGCGCTCGAATGCCCGCAGATAAAACTCAGGCGGGAACATGACGGGCGACATCACAGGCAGGATGTATGTGTTGGGCGGATAATCAAGATGACTTTGCCCGGTCGAGTCCGCACCCGCATAGCCGCCTGAGAGCGTGCCAAGAATCAAAATCTTGGGCTGCTGAGTCTGCAAGATCATCGCAATCCTATTTCAATCGGCGGATGAACAGGCGTTCGTAGCCATCGCCTTGCAGCACGCCCAGAAATTCATGCCCAACCTTCTCGCACCAGCGCGGCATATCGTTTTTGGTGTTGGCGTCGCCCGACCAGATTTCAAGGATTTCGCCAACCTTGACAGTAGTGATGCCTTTCTTGGCTTCGAGCAATGGACCTGGGCAGGACATGGCGCGGGCGTCCACAACTTTAGCGGCTTGTAATGTAGAAATATCCAATGTGTTCATAAGATTCTCCTTTTGTGAATCCGTTTTCGATCAATCCAGAGAACATCCCATCAATCTGTCTTTCGGATTGTCAGTCAATACTGGACAGTGTTTCACTTCCTCGTTGTCACTGAGATGGTAAAAAATATTGTGATTCTCATGGCGCGATTTCACCATATTGCTAAATTCCAAGATGCGGAGATGATGGGATGTGGTTTGCAGAGAGGCGCCAATCTCTACAGAGATTTCGCTAACAGTCTGCTCTCTGTCTGCCAGGAGCCACAAGATTAATATTCGTTGCGAGTTGCCCATAACCCGACAATGCGTTGCCTGACGTTCGGCTAGCTGCTGGATTTCGGGATGGAGGTTTGGCTGCATATTGAATCTCACAAAATATCTAATTCATATATAGAGTAACCTTCCCCACAGACTCCATCAAGTGATGAATATCACAAACGACAATCTATTAGCTTATGGCTGGCTATAGAAAAAGTGGATAGCTAGATCATGATCAATTTGCTTTTGGCTAGGAGAAGGTTATGTTTGCAAATCTTTTTCGGCGAATATGAGCCAAACGCCTCATAAGCATCAAGTTTCACTCAGTTTCGTAATGACTTTTTCATTTTCACCACTACCGTTTTATCCAGCAGACCATATCTATGGGCTTTTGTGCAGCGGGCATTTGGGTATCAAATAAAAGCATTTTCAATAATTGATCGCGAGGTCGTTTAAGAAATTCCTTGTTCTTTTCTGCCGGAAGCTTGTTGAGTAAATCCAGAGTTTTTTCCAGAGGTGCAAGTTCGGGAAAACCAAATAGCCGGGCAATGATTTCATTTACCTCCTAACATTTCTCTTAGAGAGCATTTCTTAAATCAAGTTGCGACCATTTTAAGCATGCGACGGACGCTGGCAATGTAAAGCATTGATTCACTCGATGAGACGGTATGCTCAAAGTCGCGAGATAAGCGTCGGTAGCGCCCCAACCAACCAAAGGTGCGCTCCACTACCCAACGCCGAGGCAAGACTTGAAATCCTTTCATATCATCAGAACGTTTTACGATTTCCAAGACCCAACCGAATTGCTGACGAACTTTCTCTACAATCGAAGTGTACGCACCGTCGGCCCAGATCAGTTTCAAGCGGCACCAACGATTATGAACACTGCCTTTGATGAGCTCGAACAATTTTTGTAAGGTTTGATAGCCACCAGCGCCATCTTGAATACTCGCACTGTGAACCACCACCAGCAATACCAACCCCAACGTATCCACGATCAGATGCCGTTTCCGCCCTGGCGTCTGTTTATGGACGTCGATTCCGCGTTCTTCTCCGCCTTCCGAGGTCTTCGCACTTTGGCTATCGATGATCGCCGCACTTGGCTGCGGATCCCGTCCGGCTTTCTTCCGCACTTGTTTCACCAACGTTTCATTGATTTCTACCCAAAGTCCATTCCGTTTCCAGCGCCAATAATACCCATACACCGTTTGCCACGGAGGAAAATCCACCAGCATCATGCGCCACTGGCATCCTGTGCGATTCACATACAGGATCGCATCCAGAATTTGCCACATTTCCCATTTGCGAGGTCGACCCCGCGTGTAGCTCGGAAAGAATTCCATAATCTGCTGCCATTCGGTATACTTGAGATCGGTCGGGTAAGTTTGAGTGAATTTAGCCATTCTCCAATCTTATCCGACCATTTAAGAAACACTCTCTTAATGGATAATAAGCTTGTCCAGTTGGTGGTGACCGGCATCGGCGATAATCAAATTTCCATCCGCATCCAATATGATTCCTTGCGGGTCAAGCATACCGCTGACTAAAACCGTGTCTAAATTGGTTGCCCTTGAAATCAGATGAATGGCGCCATCGCCAAGCGTATTGACAAAGATGTTTCCTTGATCGTCTTCGGTCACATCGTCAGGCGTTGGAAGGTGATCTAGCGTTTGAATGGAACCATCCGTTTGAATACGATTTAATGAATTACCGTTTTCGTCTACAACCAGAATACTGCCATCCGCTTCGACCCACGCTCCGGTCGGGCGCGCAAACCCGCGCGCAATCACGCTGACAGTTTGTCCGTCAAGGCTGACGCGTAAGACCGTTCCGTTCGGGCTGTCAGGGACAATGATCGTCTGCGTCTTTGAATCGTATGCAATTCCATCCACGCCAAGCTGACCGGTTGTATTATGCAAAGCGAGGAAGAGAGTCGTTGTTTTCGTTGTCGGATCATAACGGATTAAACGATTCTTTCCTTGTTCGGTAATGATCAAAGAGCCATCCGGTAACATGACCATGCCTTCCGGTTCGCTCAAACCTGAAAGCAAAGTTTGCAAATTTCCATTGACGAATTCTTTTATCGTTTGATCCTGAACATCGGAAATGTAGATCGTACCGTTCGGTGCCAATAGAAGATCGTCCGGTGAAGGAAGGTTCCGCGCTAAGACAATCAACTTCGGGTCGGATATAAGAGTAGGAACCAACGTTGGGTATGGCGTGGAAGTTTTTGGTGGAAGTGCCGCGGCGGTTTGCGTTGGTTGAGGCGATGGCGTAAGTGCAAAAGTTGGAAGTATTATTTGAGCTGGCGAATTGGAAGCGCAGGAGGCTATTATGACCCCTATAAAAGCGATTCCCAATAGCCTCCAATGTTTATTACGAAGCTTGAACATCAATCCGCGAGCGAGAGAAAATATTCGTGGAAACGCGTGTCGTCCGTCAGTTCGGGGTGGAAGGATGTGGCTAGGAGATGCCCCTGTTGTGCGGCGACAATTCGTTTGTCGGGAAGAGCCGAGAGGACCTTCGCGTCCGCTTGAACCGATTCAATAATCGGCGCACGGATGAAGATCGCATGATACGGTTCTTTCGTTCCGGTCACTTGTTTCAATTCAGGAATATCCAAATCCGCCTCGAAGGAATCCACTTGACGACCAAAGGCATTGCGCGCAACTTTGATATCCATCAAGCTG